>NZ_QSJB01000049.1:0-637 GCF_003469285.1 Collinsella sp. AM31-2AC | reverse complement strand
CCGAGAGCAGGGCGCCCAAATCGGCCTGGATCGCCCCTGCCTTGCTTCCAAGCTGCAGCGGAGCCGAGCCGCCCGAGATGTTTACGCTCAAAAGGTGCGCATCCGGCAGCTTCGCGGTCATGCTCCAGAACGGGAGCGTGATGATGCCGGGGGTCATCTCGCCCACGCCGAGCTCCAGCAACAGCACGCGGCGATCGCTGCGCTCGCGCACGAAGCGCTCGTATCGTCCGAGGCTCTCGCGCCATGCCGCACCCTGCAGAAACGTGTCGTCGCGCACCCACGGCACAAGCTGCCAGCCGCAGTGCGGGCATCGGGGGACATCCTCGCTGCGGATCTCGAACCCCGCCATGCCCGCGAGCATGCGCTCGACGTAGGGGCTCGCATCGAAGAGCTCGTCGCAGCATGGCTGCTTGCATTGAAGGTGCGCGAAGCTTCCCTGATAGTTGCAGGTCCTCTCGGTGGGAAACGTCTTCTCGACTTGGGTGTCTACATTGGTGCTCAGGATGAAGTAATCCTTATGGCCGATGAGGGACCGTAGGTCGAGATAGGGCTGCGAGGTCGGCTCGCGCAGCATGAAATCGATATATCGCGCGTAGTAGGCCCATTGCTGCTCGAGGCTGGGGTAGAGGTGGTAGAA
>NZ_QSJB01000048.1:561-775 GCF_003469285.1 Collinsella sp. AM31-2AC | reverse complement strand
ACGACCGCCGGGCTGGAGGAGGCCGCGAAGGCCTACGGCAAGTCGGTCTACGGGCAGCACCTGAAGAAGGTCGCCGCCGGCGAGATCGTCAACAGCCCGCGCGAGTACTAATCCGATTAAATGGGAGATAGAAACATGTCTGAAGAGCTCTTCGAGCCCAGGAACATCATCGTCACGGGCGGCTGCGGCTTCATCGGCAGCAACTTCGTGCACT
>NZ_QSJB01000048.1:0-551 GCF_003469285.1 Collinsella sp. AM31-2AC | reverse complement strand
TCGTCACGGGCGGCTGCGGCTTCATCGGCAGCAACTTCGTGCACTACGTCGTGAACAACCACCCGGGCGTCCACGTCACCGTCCTGGACAAGCTGACCTACGCCGGCAACCCCGAGAACATCGCCGGGCTGCCGGCGGACCGCGTGGAGCTCATCGTGGGCGACATCTGCGACGCCGGGCTGCTCGATAGGATCGTCCCGGGCCACGACGCGATCGTGCACTACGCCGCCGAGAGCCACAACGACAACTCCATCGCCGACCCGGAGCCGTTCCTGCGCACCAACGTCGAGGGCACCTTCCGCCTGCTGGAGGCCGTCCGCAAATACGGCGTCCGCTACCACCACGTCTCCACCGACGAGGTCTACGGCGACCTGGCTCTCGACGACCCGGCCAAGTTCACCGAGGAGACGCCGTACAGGCCGTCCTCGCCGTACAGCTCGACCAAGGCCAGCTCCGACATGCTCGTGCGCGCCTGGACCCGCACCTACGGCCTTCGCGCCACGATCTCCAACTGCTCCAACAACTACGGCCCCTACCAGCACGTGGAGAAG
>NZ_QSJB01000047.1:0-880 GCF_003469285.1 Collinsella sp. AM31-2AC | reverse complement strand
ACGATGACGCGGAACTCGTCGTCAAGGCCGGGGATCGCGAACTCGGCGGTGTCGATGATGTTGATGTCGGTGTCGCCGGTCACGCCGCGGGTCAGGAAGGCGCGGACGCGCTCATCGAGCTTGCGGTTCTCGTCCTCGCCCATGAACAGGAACACGGGGACGCCGGGCTCCACGAGCTCGAGGGTGCCGTGGAAGAAGTCGGCCGAGGTGATGTAGCGGGTGCGCTTCCACTGCATCTCCTCGAGGATGCACATCGAGAACAGGATGGTCTCGCCCCACAGGGCGCCGGAGCCGATGAACATGGTGTAGGGGGCCAGGGCGTACTTCTTGGCGAGCTCCTCGGCGCGCGGCTCGAAGCTTTTGCGGATGTCGACCAGGTGGGTCCAAACATCCTTGGTCTGCTCAATAAACTTGTCGAACTGCGGGAAGCAGCCGCGGCGGTTGAGCAGGCGCAGGCCGAAGCAGTCGGCGAGGTAGTAGCCCATCTCGCAGCCACCGTTACCATGATCGGAAGCCATCTTGACGCAATTCTCGGCGCCGACAGCCTGACCGATGAGACCCTCGGGCTTGGTCATGGCGTAGACACGAATGCCCTTTTCCTTCATCTTCTTGACGGCCTCGAGGACCTCGGGGGTGGTGCCGGACTCGGAGGCGGTGAGCACGACGGACTTCTCGGTCATGCGCTTGTGGCCGGAGACGTTCCACTCGGCGGCGTGGATCAGGTAGACCTCGAGGTCGCGGTCGCCGAACTTGTTCATGAGGTACTCGAGCTGCATGAGCTCGTCCCAGGTGCCGCCGACGCCCATCAGGAACACGGCGTCGTAGCCCTCGTCGGCGACCTTGTCGGCGAGCGCGGTCATCTTCTTGCCGGTCTCGTAGA
>NZ_QSJB01000046.1:0-1050 GCF_003469285.1 Collinsella sp. AM31-2AC | reverse complement strand
GCCGCCAACATCCTGCCGGCCATGGGCTTCGCCATGCTCGGCCGCCTGGTGCTCACCAAGCAGCTCGTGCCCTTCTACTTCCTGGGCTTCCTGCTGTGCTCCTACGCCAACGTGCCCGTCCTGGGCGTCGCCCTGATCGCCATCATCATCGGCATCGACAAGTTCGACCTGCTCGGCCTGGGCGGAGCCCAGCCCCAGCTCTCCGCGGAAGGGGATGAGGACGATGACTTCTAGTCCCGAGAACAAGATCACGCGCTCCGACCTCGTCAAGAGCGCCCTCAACACCGGCGCCCTGGGCATGGAGTTCTCCTGGACCTACTACAAGCAGATGAACATCGCCTTCTGCCTGATGGTCGCCAACATGCTCAAGAAGATCTACGCCGGCCGCCCCGACGACTACGCCGAGGCCCTGCACCGCCACTGCGCGTTCTTCAACATCACCGTCCAGTTCGCCCCGTTCGTCGGCGGCATCGCGATGGCCATGGAGGAGAAGGTCGCCCGCGGCGAGATCGAGCCCGAGAGCGTCAACGACGTCAAGGCCGCCCTCATGGGCCCGCTGTCCGGCATCGGCGACTCCATCTTCCTGTCGACGCTGCGCGTGGTCGCCGCCGCGGTGGGCATCAGCCTGTGCCAGGCCGGCAACCCCTTCGGCCCCATCGCCTTCCTGCTCATCTACAACGTCCCCGGCTTCGCGCTGCGCGTCTGGGGCGCCGTCAAGGGCTACGAGCTGGGCGTGGGCTTCCTGGACGAGGCCCAGAGGACCGGCCTCATGCAGAAGATCATGACCTGCGTGGGAATCGTGGGCGTCATGGTCGTGGGCGCCATGTGCAAGGACATGTTCTGGGCCAGCATCCCGGTGGCCATCGGCTCGGGCGAGGACGCCCAGACCCTCCAGGACATCCTGGACGGCATCATGCCCGGCATGCTCGGCATGCTCGCCTTCTGGCTGTACTACTGGCTGCTGTCCAAGAAGATCAACCCCATGGTGCTGATCGTGGCCACCATGGTCGTGGGCATCGTCGGCGCGTTCTTCGGCGTGCTGGCGTAAGG
>NZ_QSJB01000045.1:0-1362 GCF_003469285.1 Collinsella sp. AM31-2AC | reverse complement strand
GGTGACGCATAATTTCTTTCGCAAATTGACAACCGCATAGCGGAACACGGCCCGCGCCCCGTCATATGATTTCTAGCGGCTAAACAACAAATCAACGACGAAAGGGGCACGGGCCGTGTCTGCGAACATCGTAACAGTCGACGAGGAGTCGCTGCGCAAGGACATAAAGAATCTGGTGAGGAAGACCGTCGAGGAGACGCTCAACGCGCTGCTCGACGAGGAGGCGTCCGAGCTCGTAGGGGCCGGGCGCTACGAGAGGACGGCAGGCCGGGAGGCATACCGCAGCGGCCACTACGCGAGAAAGCTCGTCACCGGGGCAGGAGAGGTCGAGCTCAACGTGCCGAAGCTGCGCGGCGCGACCTTCCAGACGGCCGTTATCGAGCGCTACCGCAGGCGCGAGACCTCGGTCGAGGAGGCCATCGTCGAGATGTACCTCGCGGGCGTCTCGACCAGGAGAATCGAGGACGTCTCCGAACTCCTCTGGGGAGCGCCCGTGTCCTCCGGCACCGTCTCCAACCTCAACGAGAAGGCGTTCGCGTCCATCGAGGCCTGGCGCCAGAGGCCGCTCGAGGGCGATTACCCTTACGTTTTCGTCGACGGCATCTACCTCAAGCGCAGCTGGGGAGGGTCCTACGAGAACGTGGCCGTTCTGGTGGCCATCGGCGTCAACTCCACCGGCGACCGGGAGGTCATCGGCTGCGCGGAGGGCTACACCGAGTCGGCGGACTCGTGGCGCGAGTTCTTCTCGTGGCTCAGGGGGCGCGGGCTCTCCGGCGTGCGGCTCGTCACCGGCGACAAGTGCGCGGGGATGCTCGGTGCGCTCGAGGAGGTGTTCCCCGGGGCACGCTACCAGCGCTGCACGGTCCACTTCTACCGAAACGTGTTGGGAAGGGTGCCCGTGACCAGGAGGAAGGCCGTGGCGCGCATGCTGAAGGCGATTCACGCGCAGGAATCGCGCGAGGCGTGCTCGAGGAAGGCGGCGGAGGTGGCGGACGAGCTGGACGGGATGAGGCTCGGCGCGGCCGCGAGGACGGTGCGCGACGGCTTCTCCGAGACTCTCGCCTACACGGACTTCCCGCCGGAGCACTGGCGCAGAATCCGGACCAATAACGGTATCGAGCGCATCAACCGCGAGATCAGGCGGAGGACGAGAGTCGTAGGGACCTTCCCGGACGGCAACTCGGCCCTGATGCTGGTGACGGCGAGGCTGAAGTACATCGTGGAGCACGAATGGGGCAAGAGGAGGTACCTGGACATGTCGAAGCTGGAGGAGATGGACGAGCTGAGCAAGAAGGCGGAGGGCTAGAGCAAGGCGGGGCCGAGGCCGCCTCGATCAATTTGCGAAAGAATCTTGACGGTACC
>NZ_QSJB01000044.1:0-1500 GCF_003469285.1 Collinsella sp. AM31-2AC | reverse complement strand
GGTAGCGTGCAGAGATGTGGTGTAAGAGGCGGGGCATGCCCCGCCTCCGCCCTTTCTTGAAAGGGAGGGGACACCGCCTAGAATTCGTCGTTGGAGTAATGAAGGTGACGAATGGAAGGAAAGGCGATGCCCCAAGAAGAGAGTGTACTGCGCCTCGGCCGCGACGAGGCCCTCGAGGCGGCGAGGCTTTGGCAGGAGTGCGGCGACGCGCGCGAGTTCGCGTGCAGGGTGCTGGGCAGCGTGATGAACGCGCTGATGGACTCCGAGGCCCAGCAGATGTGCGGCGCGAGCCGCAACGAGCGCAGCGACGGCAGGGAGAACAGCCGCAACGGCTACCGCCCCAGGTCGCTCAAGACCGCCGTGGGCGACGTGGAGCTCGAGATACCCAAGCTCAGGCACGGCACCTACTACCCCGAGGGCATGCTCGCGCGATGGTCGCGCGTCGACACCTCGGTGGCCGCCATCGTGCAGGAGATGTACGTATGCGGCGTGTCCACCCGCAAGGTCGAGCGCGTGGCGTCCAAGCTGGGCATATCCTCGCTGTCGAGCTCGGAGGTCTCGAGCCTCTGCTCCGACCTCGACGCCGAGGTGGCGGAGTTCCGCCGCCGCGACCTGTCGGGCACGCCGTGCTGCTACCTGTGGCTCGACGCTACCTACATGAGCTGCAGGGTCGGCTCGTCGGTCGTCTCGCAGGGCGTCGTGACCGCGATCGGGCTGGGCGCCGACGGGCGCAAGCACTTCCTGGGCTGCGACGTGGTCGACACCGAGAGCGAGGACTCCTGGGCGGCATTCCTCGGCGGGCTGCGCGAGCGCGGGCTGGCCGGCGTTCGCCTCGTGGTCTCCGACAGCCACGCCGGGCTCGTGGCCGCCGTCTCGCGCCTGTTCCAGGGCTGCGCCTGGCAGCGCTGCGTGACGCACCTGCAGCGCAACCTCCAGAGCGCCTGCTCGGGCAGGCCCGAGGACTCCAAGGCGGCCGTCAGGGACCTCGTGCACGCCGCGGTCTACCAGGACGACCCCGACCTCGCGCGCTGCGTGTGGGCCGAGGCGGCGCCCTGGGTGGCGTCGGTGTCCGCCAGGGCCGGCGAGGTCTTCGAGCAGGCCGAGGACTCCGCGCTGGCGTTCACGGCCTTCCCCAGGGCGCACTGGGCCAAGCTCCGCACCAACAACGTCCAGGAGCGCGCCAACCGCGAGATCAAGCGCCGCTACAGGGTCGTGCAGTCCTTCCCCTCGAGGGAGTCGATGCTGCGCCTGACGTGCGCGAGCCTCATGGAGACCGAGGGACAGTGGTCCCAGCAGCGCGTGTTCTCCGAGGCCTCGGCCGCCGAGGGCTTCGCCGAGCCCGCGGACAGGCCGGCCCCGACAGAGGGGAGGCGCCGCGCGCTCGGGCGGCGCGCCAGGGAGATAGTGGACGAGATAGTCGAGAGGCGCGGTCTCAAGAAGGAGTAACATCGGGACTTGCAGCGACGGACCTCGGGACGCTCTTACACCACGTCTGCGCGC
>NZ_QSJB01000043.1:0-1621 GCF_003469285.1 Collinsella sp. AM31-2AC | reverse complement strand
GGTTGATTTTCAATCTCAACGCAACAGCCTGAACGGGCCCCGCGTTTCCGCAGCTAGCGCAACGCGGGAATAGCTCCCGGCACCTGGCCGTCGCACCGTTTCCGCAGGTGGAGAGGCTATGGAGGCCGGTGCCCCCATGCCGCCGCCGCATGCTCCGCCAGCCCGCCGCGCAGCCGTTCCGGACTCAGCGCAACGGGCCTTCCGGCCCATGTCCCGGCCCGCCGCCTATCCCGCCAGCGGCCCCTCGCCCCTCGCGGCCCTGGCCCTGTCGATGCAGCCGGGCGTGAGGTCGAGCTCGCCGGGCGCCAGCTCCTCTATCCCGAGCGCGTCCATGAGGGCGGAGGCGTCCTCCCCGAGGGCCATCCGCAGCACGCGCGCCGGCGTCAGGAACCCGAGCGCCCCCCTCGGCTCGGAGTTCACCTGCGACATGAGCAGCGCGCAGTCCGCCGCCGTCAGCCGGTCGAACCTGGCCCCGGCGCCCTTGGGCAGCAGCTTCCTGATCTCCACGTGGTTCTTCTCGCACGCGCCCTTCTGCTGGCTCTGCCGGGGGTCGCAGTAGAAGAGCCTGGTCTCGCCGTCCCGCTCGCCGATCAGCGCCGCGATGGCGCCCTCGTCGGCGAACTCGCTCCCGTTGTCGGTGAGCACGGCGCCGAAGGCGCGCCTCGCGCCGTCCTCGCCGAGGACCCCGCGCAGGGAGGAGAGCGCCGCCAGGACCGAGGCGCACGTGCCGTCCGGCAGCGGCAGGGCCAGCTGGAAGCGGCTCGGGCGGTGCAGGAGCGTGAGGAGCCTGGCGGAGTCGCCCCTGGAGCCCTCGACGGTGTCCATCTCCCAGGCCGCGGCGCAGGCGTCCTCGCCGAGCGCGAGGAACGACGCGTGCGACCTGCGCGACGAGTGGGACGTCGCCCTCTTCGGGGCCCGGCGCGACCTCGGCCTGTAGCCGACCTTGCGCCTGAGCTCCATGTTCGTCATGCCGTCGTAGCCGGCGTCCACCCACCTGTAGACGGTGGAGGCGCTGAGCCCGGGGGTCGTCGCCGCTATCTGCTGCGGGGAGAGCCCGCGCGCGAGCCCGTCCCTGATGGCCGCGAGCTTGGCGGCGGCGCCCTCCTCGGTCTCGTCGATCCCGGACCTGCTCGCCGAGAGCTCGGCGTCGGCCGCCTCCTGCGCCCTCCTGGCGCTGTAGAACACCCTGGGCCTCCTCGAGCAGCCGTAGCCCCTCCTGTGCGAGCAGCCGTTGCAGCACCTCGGCCACGCGGAGAGCCTGGGGCAGGCCCCCGAGAGGTCCGCGGGCGCGGGCTCGCCGTAGCGCGAGCGCGGCGCGGTGACGTAGCGGTGCGCCGCAACCTCCCTGGTCACGGTCGAGGGCGACCTGCCGAGCTCCGCGGCGATCTCGCGAGCGCTGCGGTTGCGGTCGAGCATCCTCTCGACCGTGTTCCTCTCGTGCCTCGTGAGCCTCCCGTACGACCTTCCGGACGGCTTGGGTCTGGACATGCCGGCCTCCCTCCATCGCGGGCCGGGGGATTCCGGCCCCTCTGGGGTTGCCTACCCGGATTCGCGCCTCAGGACTCAGCGCAACGCGTTGCGCTGAGTCCTGAGGCTGTTGCAATGAAAATGAGAATCAAGG
>NZ_QSJB01000042.1:0-1650 GCF_003469285.1 Collinsella sp. AM31-2AC | reverse complement strand
GCCACCATGGTCGTGGGCATCGTCGGCGCGTTCTTCGGCGTGCTGGCGTAAGGACCCGGCTGCATAGATTTTCGTTGCAACCTGGAAAGGGGATGGAGCGGGCCTATGCCCTCCATCCCCTTTTTGTATAGAAGGAGTTCGTATGTTCGCGAAGGATCGCGAAGAAATGCGCCTGACGCCGGCAGAGGTCAGGCTGATTCTTATTGAGTCCCTGCAGTGGTGCGCCAACAACGCGGTCTACTTTTTGGGGCTTATCGGTGCGGCCACGTATGATCTGGCTGGCACGGCCTTTTTGGTTGCTGCCATTACGCTCGTGCGCAATCTTATGACGTCGGTGGGCAATATGGTGTCGGGCTCGGTCATCGATCGCTTTGGACCGCGTCGGACGTCGTTTGTGACGTGCGTGATTACGGCGGTGCTTTCGCTTGGCGTGGGGTTGGCGCCGTTGTCTGTCCCCGGGCTTGTGTTTGCCGCGTGTGTCTTGGGACTTGCGGGTGGTTTTATCAACACCTGCACGCATGCGTTTCCGGGATACCTAGAGTCGACCACCGAGGGCCGTACCCGCGTGAACGGTCTCATGGTGTTTTACAGCAATATCGCCTATACCGCTGGCCCGCTGCTCGGTGGTGCCATCGTGAGCTGTTTTGCCACGCAATCGGTCTATCTGCTCATGGCGGGCATGATGGGTGTGGCGGCCGTGCTCTCCTTGGGCTGCCACGAGTGTGTTGTTCCCGCAAAAGGGGAGAAGCCGAAGGGCGGTATTCTGGGCGGCATGGCCGAGGGTGCGCGACTTACGTTTCGCGACCACGACCTGCGCCTCATCTTTATCTCGGGCTTTTTGGGTTTCTTTGCGTTCGGCGCGTTCGATTCGCTGGAGTCGTTGTTCTACCGTGATGTGCTCAACGTGGATATCGTCTGGCTGGGCTGGCTGTCCTCGGTCGTGGGCCTCACTTCCTCGGTGGGCGCGTTCATCCTGACCAAGCTTTCTGCTCGCCATGTCAACCTACGATTGTTACTCGGCGCGCTCATGGCCGTGGGCATTGGGTCCATGGTGTACGTGGGCACCGATATGCTGGGGGTCGCGATTATCGGTCAGGCGATTAACGGTCTGGCCTGGGGGTTCCTGGAGCCGCTGCAGATGATCTTGATTCAGGAGCGCGCAGACATCAAATACCTGGGGCGCATTACCGGCTTTGTGCGTTTTGGCCTGATGAGCGCCGGCGTGGTGCCGCTGCTGGCGGCTCCGTTTTTGGCGGAGGCTTTGGGCGTCCAGGCGGTGCTGTTTGGGGCATCGACCATTATTGCGCTGGTAGGAACGCTGTTCTTTGTCACACAAGGGAGACGCCAGGGGCGTTAGCTATACATCAAATTCTAATTTAATACCACTCACCAGAGAATTTCGACCGTTCACCGAGGATTGGAGCAGATTGAAAAGTGGTATTAAAAACACGTTAGGTGTATGTCTATAATTGGTATCGAAAAGAAACGCGATGTATAGATTCGCGTGCAGGACAGAAAGGAAAAGCCATGAAGGAAACCGAGAAGATCGAGATCATGCACTTTAGCCAGGAGGGCTACGTCGAGGACGGCAAGAACGTCTACGAGACCGGCAAGAAGATGACCGCGCTCGCCGACAAGGTCGCCGACGAG
>NZ_QSJB01000041.1:0-1822 GCF_003469285.1 Collinsella sp. AM31-2AC | reverse complement strand
GACACCGCCGAGTTCGCGATCCCCGGCCTTGACGACGAGTTCCGCGTCATCGTCTCCCCGTGGATTCTGACGGTGCTCGTGACCGACCGCCTGGCTCGCTACTACGAGACGGTCACCAAGCACAACCTCAAGTATCGTCGCTACTATCACCAGTTCGACTACTAAAGAAAACGGGTGCGGGAACGTGCCGGGCTATTGAGAGGAACACAGAATGAGACAGTACATCATTGCCAGCCATGCGCACTTCGCTACCGGCATCAAGGAGAGCGTCGAGCTGCTCTCGGGTGCTCGCGACAACGTCCACGATCTTTCGATGTTCGTCGATGACCGCGTGGACGTGGCCGAGGAGGCCCAAAAACTGCTGGCGGGCATGTCTGCCGACGATGATGTCGTTGTCTGCACCGACCTCTTTGGTGGCAGCGTCAACAATGAGTTCACCAAGATCGTCCAGACGCGTCCCCGCACGTACCTCGTTACCAACATGAACCTTCCTCTGCTCATCCAGCTGCTGTTCTCTGACGAGTCGGCGCCGGTTGAGGAGACGATTCGCGCCATCGTCGCTGCGGACGATACGCGCGTGAAGTTTGTCAACGACCTGCTGGTCGATGACGACGAGGAAGAAGAGTTCTAATCCGCAGCACCTATTGACATGCCGTAAGACGGCGCAAGACCTTTGGGGGGTCACATTATGATTCAGCTACTTCGCGTTGACCATCGCCTGCTTCATGGCCAGGTCGCAGTTTCCTGGGTTCAGGGCCTTGGCTCCAACTGCATTTTTTGCGTGGGCGATAAGGTCGCCAACGATCCGGTGTGGAAGACGACGCTCAAGATGGGCAAGCCTGCCGGCTGCAAGCTCGTCATCAAAGATATGGAGCATGCAATCGAAGCTATCAACTCGGGCGTGACCGACAAGTACAAGATGATCATCTGCGTCGCCACTATCGCCGAGGCAAAGCAGCTTGTTGAGGGCTGCCCGCAGATCAAGTCGGTCAACCTGGGCAACACCAAGCCCAAGGACGAGAAGCGTCCCGACGCCCGTCAGGTCTCTCGTCAGATCTTCCTGACCGCGGCCGAGGAAGCCGATGTGCGCGAGATGCTGGATCGTGGCGTTGAGGTCGAGATTCGACCCCTGGCCGATGACCCCAAGGTTGACTGCGCCAGCGTGCTCTAGGCGTTTAAATTCGAAGAGTCTGAGCTCTTCGTAGTGTCCTATATGGAAAGGGGGATGTATGCTTACCCAAGCAATCCTCATCGGACTTATCGCCGCGTTTGGTAAGTTCGACTACCAGCTCGGTACGCTCTACGCGTTCCGTCCCATCGTCCTGTGCCCGCTCGTGGGCCTGGTCCTGGGGGACCTGCAGTCTGGTCTCGCGATCGGTGCGAGCCTGGAGCTGCTGTTCATGGGCTCGATCTCCATCGGCGCCTACGTGCCGCCTGATGAGACGATCGGCGGCGTGCTCGCCTGTGCCTTCGCTATCCAGCTGGGCCAGAGCACCGAGGCAGCCATCGCGCTTGCCATGCCCATCGCCACGCTGTGCCTGGCCATCAAGAACATCCTCAACGCCGCCCTGCCGATCCTGGTTGACCGCGCTGATGTCTTCTCCGGCCAGGGCAACCTTAAGGGTGTCTATGCGATGCACTTCCTGATCGGTTCCACCGGTGTCATCATGGCGTTCCTGCTGTGCTCGCTGTCGTTCTATCTGGGTGCTGACGCCATCCAGGGTATGCTCGACTTCATCCCGCCCTTTGTCCTTGCTGGCTTTGGCGTGGCCGCCAACATCCTGCCGGCCATGGGCTTCGCCATGCTCGGCCGCCTGGTGCT
>NZ_QSJB01000040.1:0-1848 GCF_003469285.1 Collinsella sp. AM31-2AC | reverse complement strand
GCCACCATGGTCGTGGGCATCGTCGGCGCGTTCTTCGGCGTGCTGGCGTAAGGGCCCGGCCTATTATCTGCCCCCAAGGGAAACGGCGACCCGTTGCGGTCGCCGTTTTTTATTATCGAAAGCTAGCTGGAGGTGCTTCGTGATTCGATCTGACAATCCACCCGATAATGGCGTGAGCGGGGCGATGTATCTATTTGGCACGGCGCTCTTGTGGAGCTTTATCGGCATCCTCGTTCACGCCAATTCGCAGTCAGCTCTTTTGATTGGTGCTGTCACGGCAATATTTATGGCGCTCTTTATTCTGCTCGTCGGCAGGCCTGTCCTCCGCGTCAGCCGTCTTATTGTCCTTGTGGCCGTCTGCAGCTTCGTGACGGGTACCACGTTTAACTTTGCCAACCAGCTCACGACGGTCGGCAACGCAATCGTTTTGCAGTACACCTCGATGATTTTCGTTATCGTGTATCAATCGCTCGCAACACACACGTTGCCCTCACCTGCGAAGATTGCCTCCGTGGTGGTTGCTTTTACGGGTATGGGACTTTTCTTTTTAGGTGATTTGAGTGCCGAGGGCATACTCGGCAACCTGCTTGCCGTCATTTCGGGCGCCACCTTTGGGCTGTGTTTCTTTTTGAACTCTCGCCCCGATGCGTCGCCCATGGTGTCCTCGCTCATCTCCTGCGGTATCTCGATGCTGCCGATTGTCTATTTTGCCGGCACCCTAGACTCCGTGAAACCCTTTGAGTGGGGGCTCATGCTGGTGCATGGCCTTTTTTGCAGCGGTCTTGCGAGCGTGCTGTATGCCAAAGGGATTGCGCGCACCAACGCGTTTGCGGCCAACTTGGTCTGCATGAGCGAGGTCGTGCTCGCTCCCTGCTGGTCGGCGCTCCTCTTTGGCGAGGTATTTCACTGGAACGAGTTTTTGGGCGCGGCGATTATCGTTTTGGTGATTGTAGCCAACTTGGCATCCGATGCCTTTGGCGATGGCTTTCTGGTGGCGCTTGTCCGCCACCGAAACAAGGAACGTGCCTGATGGGATACGTTTGCCGTTTACGGTAAAAAACACCCCGCTGGGCGAGTGGTATTAAATAGTAAGAACCTGCATACTTATAATTGGTATCAAATCATTTGTACCTGGTATGGGTGTTAGCAGCACACCAGGTACACTTCGAGCCGTGTGATCGAACTCCCGGAATTGATATCAGCAACGCGCGCGACGGGAGTGACGACGGTTCGATATTCCTTATTGGGAGGAATTATGCTTGTCCAAGCAATCCTCGTCGGCTTAGTCGGAGCGTTTGGATGCCTCGACTACCAGCTCGGCACCCTCTACGCGTTCCGCCCCATCGTCCTGTGCCCTCTCGTGGGCCTGGTGCTGGGGGACCTGCAGACTGGCCTTGCCGTTGGCGCCAGCCTGGAGCTGCTGTTCATGGGCTCGATCTCCATCGGCGCCTACGTACCGCCCAACGAAACCGTCGGCGGCGTGCTCGCCTGCGCGTTTGCCATTCAGCTCGGTCAGGGTACCGAGACGGCCATCGCGCTCGCCATGCCCATCGCCGTCCTTTCGCTGACGATCGGCAACATTACCAATGCTTTGTTCCCTGTGTTTGTCGATATGGCAGACAAGTTCGCCCTCAAGGGAAACCTCAAAGGCATCTACGCCGTTCATTGGGGAATTGGAATTTGGGGTTGCGTTGAGTACTTCCTGCTGTGCGGCGGCGCCTTCTATCTGGGTTCCGACGCCATTCAGGGTCTGCTCGACTTCATCCCGCCCTTCATCATCGACGGTTGCGGCGTTGCCGCCAACATCCTGCCGGCCATGGGCTTCGCCATGCTCGGCCGCCTGGTGCT
>NZ_QSJB01000004.1:0-149941 GCF_003469285.1 Collinsella sp. AM31-2AC | reverse complement strand
CAAATCCAAGTTAGACCATTTCAAATGGTTCGATGTCTGCCCGGATGCGACACTGAATGTGTCCATCCTCGCAGTATCCGGTTCTCAAGGTGCACGCTCTGCGGCTCATCCGGTCCGACCGGGCCGCGCGGCAAGGAGATATATTGCCAGACCACGAAGCCCTGTGGGACGTCAATTCAACTCTTCACAAGTCCTACACAACATATTGCTTTCTATAGGTAATAGAATGACTGGTGCGGATCTTCCGCACGTATCAGATGATGACCCTTTGGTTCAGGAATATATAGAGATCGGTCACCTATAAGTGTTTATCTACCCGCGCTTTTAGCAATGTAAACCGCGCTTCAGATAAAAAGAGGGAGCGCCGCGCACAACGCGACACTCCCCTAGCGATTCAAGAGAATCTATTAGGCCTCTAGAGCCTTCTTGGCGATGGTGGCCAGCTCGTTGAAGGACTCGATGTCCTCGTAAGCCATCTGAGCCAGGACCTTGCGGTCGAGCTCGATGCCGGCAACCTTCAGGCCGTGCATGAACTGAGAGTAAGAGATGTCGTTCAGACGAGCAGCAGCGTTGATACGAGTAATCCAGAGAGAACGGATCTCGCGCTTCTTGTTGCGGCGATCACGATACTGATACTGCAGGGAGTGCTGGACCTGCTCTTTAGCATGCTTGTAAGTACGCGAAGCGGCACCGTAGTAACCCTTCGCACGGTGCATAACGGTACGGCGCTTCTTCTTGGCGGCAACAGCGCGCTTAATACGTGCCATGTTCTATCAACTCCTAGACGGTAAAACGAAAAACGGGAACGCGAACTTAGGCGAGACGCGACTTGATGACCTTGCGGTCGGCAGCGGCGATCTCGGTCTCCTGACGGAAGCCACGCTTACGCTTGGTGGACTTCTTGCTCAGGATGTGGCTCTTGAAAGCCTTGGCGCGCATAAGCTTGCCGGTACCAGTCTTGCGGAAACGCTTCTTGGTGCCGCTGTGGGACTTCATCTTAGGCATGAAATACTCCTTAATCGGTTACAGAACACTAGTTACTTGGTATCGCTTGCCGCTTTATCCTCATCGAAGGCGCCCTTAATCGGGGCGAGCAGCATAAGCATGTTACGGCCTTCCATCTTAGGCTTGGACTCGACCGTAGCGTAAGGCTTGAGATCCTCGGCGAGACGCTCGAGAACGTTAAGACCCTGCTCCGGATGAGCCATCTCACGGCCGCGGAACATGATGGTGATCTTAACGCGTGCGCCCTTCTTGAGGAAACGCAGAACGTGGCCCTTCTTGGTCTCGTAATCGCCAACGTCGATCTTGGGTCGGAACTTCATTTCCTTGACCTCGACCTTGGACTGGTTCTTACGAGCGGCCTTGGCCTTCATGGCCTGCTGGTACTTGAACTTACCGTAGTCCATGACCTTGCAGACCGGCGGCTCCGCGTTGGGAGCGATCTCGACCAGGTCGAGACCCTGATCGTCAGCGACGCGCTGGGCATCGCGGATGGCGAACAGGCCGAGCTGTGAGCCATCGACGCCAATCAAACGGCACGAAGATGCAGTGATCTCGTCGTTGATGCGGGTGTCATCAGACTTAGCTATTTTCCCTACCTCCATTCATAAAAAAATAACCCGGCGCTTCTTTGCAACCAGGTCGTACACATAGACTTCCTCGATTTGAGGAAGGGAATCTAAGTTGTATGACCAGTCAGCTGCTCATTGGCGCCAAAAGGTGGGAACCCTCGGGTTCCTCTTTAGGGCATTGCGGGAACAACGCCTTGCGAATAATAACACGTACCGCGCGTTATCACATTACGTACACGAAAAAGGGGGCCTTGACCCCCTTGAACGCTCGCTTGCATGAATGGTGCCCGAGGCGAGACTCGAAGGGCCTTCGCTTCGCGAAGCCCCGGGCTTCGGGCGCACGACGCCCTCGCCACGCTCCGCTACAAACAGGCCACAGGCCTGTTTGCTTAACGCTCCGCGCGCTCGCGCGAGTTCGGCACGAAAAAGGGGGCCTTGACCCCCTTGAACGCTCACTTGCATGTATGGTGCCCGAGGCGAGACTCGAACTCGCACGTTGTTGCCAACGGTGGATTTTGAGTCCACTGCGTCTGCCAATTCCGCCACTCGGGCACGTAATGCGTGAGTTAGTTTATCACAGCTTTCTATCGATTAGTCCGAAAATGGAACTTCGAGCATTTCGATGAGTTCGACCGTGCGGAGCATCTCGCGCTGACGGCATCCGCGACCGTCGACCGAAGCCTCACCCATCTGGTTATCGTAAGGGTCCTCGCGCATGCCGTCGAAAGAGGGCTCAAACTCTGCCTGGAATCGATTGTTGGCCACCATACGCCACGGGTCGAGATTGCCAAAGTAGTGACGGCGGCGCCACTCCTCCCCCATCCTGCGAGCAGAAGATCCAAATGACACGTCGGCGTTGAGCCAACCGGTCTGCGGCGTATAGAACTCTGCCCAGTCGTGCGACCCCACCGAATCGGGCGCAACGTACAGGCCGCTCTGCCAACGGGCAGGCACGCCCGCGATACGGCACATGGTGATAAACGTGAGCGCCATAACGCCGCAATCGCCGCGGAGCGAATGCGCGCAGTCATCGACAATAGATCCCAAAAGCAAGTACGGCGGCTGATAGCGATAGTCGATATGCTGCGTCAGGTAATCATAGATAGCACGGGCGCGATCGAGCGGATCCTCGAGTCCGTCAACAACACCGGCCGTCAGCTGCAGCAGATACGGCGTGAATGCAATGTGCGGACGGTCCTCGGAAATATCCTCGGGCAGAGGCGCGTCCATACGCGGATGAACCGGAAGTGTGCCACCGTAGACATCACAATAAGCAGCATCGATGTGATAGCGATAGGTCGCCGAGAATGAGCGCTCACTCGAAGAAGACCACGAGACGGTACGCGCCGAAGCGTTCGCGGGAGCAACAGCACCCTCCGGCGTCATGTCGAGAATGTCGACCCGAGACTGCTGGCGGCAGGTGGCGGCAACGGGAAGCCAAGCGCGAACGGTCTCCCCCTCTAGAGCGCCGGGGACAGACACAGACGCTTTAAGCGTAATGACGCGAGCCAATCCGTTTTGCGACTCCATCTCCTTGAGCATCTCGTTGCGCAGTGCAATTCCGTCCGTAGGATCGGGACGCATGCCGGGGACCTCTTTGGGATATACGCGAAGCGAATCGAGGAAGTTGTCGAGAACGAACAGCTCGCCATCGATAAAGCGCCAGTCAATACGCTTACGGTCAATCAGGTCGTCAAACTGCTCCTCGGCAAACTCAGGCCACTCCTCGCGAATCATCGCAATAGCTCGATCGCGCGACACCGAAAAATGAAGCGGCGTCTCAAGCATGCGATACCGCTCGGCACGAACGCAGGCAGCAAGCAAGGGATCGGGATCTTGGGCAAGTAGGCAGTCGCAAGCCTCAATAGCCCGCGAAAGATACCCCGCGTCCTTTAAACGCAGAATCTCAGGTGGCAAGCCAACATCTAGAAAACGGAAGTCATCATTGCAAACATCAACAGAGCAACCAACAGGACCCTCGTCAATAACCTTCCCATCCGAAGGCAGCACATTAATAACAGCCATACCAAAACTCCAAGTCACTAGAACGCTTGAAGCCCATTGTAGCGAGATAAAAAGAAAGCCCCAACAAGGGAGCCATCAACACCGCTGAACGGTAGTCAAATAAATAATTCAGCCTCGTAACCCTGCGGCGTTAAACGAAGGAAGCCCCGTCCCCCGGAGCTGTTTTCTTGGCGCGACTTCTGGCAAAGCCAGGTGAGCGCAAAGGAAACAGTATAGGGGGACGGGGCTTCCGGCGGGAAGTTTAGCGACGCTTACGCCTTGTTGACGGAGCCAAACTCCTCCATGAGCTCCTTGGTGCGGGCGACGATGTTGTCGCGACCAGGCTTGAGGAGCTTGCGGGGATCAAAGCCCTTGCCCTGCTGATCCTTGCCAGCCTCGATGTACTCGCGGACGCCCTTGGCGAAGACGAGCTGCAGGTCGGTGTTGACATTGATCTTGGAGATGCCCAGGGAAATGGCCTTCTTGATCTGATCCTCGGGGATGCCGGTGCCACCGTGCAGGACGAGGGGCAGGTCGCCGGTCTGAGCCTTGATCTCGCCCAGACGCTCGAAGGAAAGGCCAGCCCAGTCGGCGGGATACACGCCGTGGATGTTGCCGATGCCGCAGGCGAGGAAGTCGACGCCCAGGTCAGCGATCTGCTTGCACTCAGCAGGATCAGCGAGCTCGCCGCTGGAGGTCACGCCGTCCTCGGTGCCGCCGATGCCGCCGACCTCGGCCTCGATGGACATGCCCTTGGAGTGGGCAAGCTCAACGAGCTCCTTGGTGCGGTCGAGGTTAAGCTGGAAGGTCTCCTCGTGAGAGCCGTCATACATGATGGACGTGAAGCCGGCCTCGATGCACTTGAAGCAGTCCTCGTAAGAACCGTGATCGAGGTGAAGGGCGACGGGAACGGTAACGCCCGTGGCCTCGACGGCAGCCTTGACCATGTCGGCGCAGACCTTGAAACCGCCCATCCACTTAGCGGCACCAGCGGTGCACTGAAGGATCAGCGGAGACTTGGCCTCCTCGGCGGCCTGGAGAATAGCCAGGGTCCACTCGAGGTTGTTGGTGTTGAAGGCACCGAGACCGTACTTGCCGGCCTCAGCCTTCTTGAGCATGTCTGCTGCGTTGACGAGCATAAAAGAAACCTCCTGTAAGGTTGCTCCGATAACGCCTGAGATTTTACCACGGCGTACCCGAGCATAAACGTTCATTTGTTCACGAATATCGTCCAAACAGACTTTTTTTGACCGTTTGCCCTACGGAATTGACCCGTTGGGGAAAAATAGCTTGACGTTTGGACGCTTCTCGTGCTTCAAAAGCCGACTATTAAGCTACATCTGCATGAAAGGGTTCTGCATGAGCTCGCGTGCCATGGTGGTCGAATCGCCATGGCCCGTTAAGCAAACGGTATCGGGCGGGAGAAGCCGGGCGAGCTTGGAGAGCGAGCGCAGGATCGCCGCCTCGTCTCCTCCAGAAAGATCGGTGCGGCCGTGGCTGCCCGGGAATAGCGTGTCGCCCACAAAGGCAATGTTCCCCTGCTCGGTGGCGGCGAACAGAACGATGCCGCCCGGTGTGTGCCCGGGCACCTCAATTACCTGCAGGCAAATGTCGCCCAGCTCAATGGTGTCGCCCTCGGCAAGCAGCCGCGTCGGCTCACCTGGATCGGGCGTCTCGATGCCCCACATCGCTCGCTGCTCCTCGATATTCGCATGCGGCACTGCTGCGTCCTTGCCACACAGCTCGTACAGGGCGTCGGCGCCAACGGCGGCCCGAACTCCAGCGACACCGCCAACATGGTCGGCGTGACCGTGCGTACAAATGGCGCCGAGCACTTGCACATCGGGATGCTCGGCTCGAATATGTTCCACCAAACGCTCGCCTTCCCACGCGGGGTCGATAATCACGCACTCATTGTCCGAAATAACAGCATAGCTATTGGTCTGAATGGGACCGTTTGCGAGCGTCTCAATCTCGACCGATCCCTTGGGAGTTAAATCCAAGGGCACAGCACTCATGTCCCTCTCCTCTCTATAGAACTCGAGGCATCAAACGATGCCTCGAGTGTAGCGAATATCGATAATGTGGCACGTTCGTCGCGACTAAACGCGGCGCTTGAGCTGGGCTCCACCCTCGCCGGGCATCAGGCGGCGAGCATCGTAGACCGAATCGACGCTGCTGATGGAAGCCAGCAGCGGATCCAGACCACTCGCGTCCGAGATCTCGACCATAAAGCGCAGGGTTGCAATACCCTCGCGGTTGGTCGACGTGGCGGCAGAAAGGATATTGCCGCCCGCATCGCCAATGGCAATGGTGACATCCTTGAGAAGGCCCATGCGGTCCAGGCACTCGACCACGATCTCGACCTGGAAGAGGGTGTCGGCAGCGCCGTCCCACTCCACTTCGATCATGCGCTCGGGATGCTCCATAAGACCCTTGACGTTGGGGCAATTGGCGCGATGCACCGAAACGCCACGACCGCGCGTGATGAAGCCGACGATGTCGTCGCCCGTCACCGGATTGCAGCAATGCGCCAGACGGACCAGCAGGCCGCTGTTGCTCTCGCCCTTGACGATAATGCCGTTGCTGGCGCTCTTGCCGCGCTTTTGCGGCTTGCGGTTGGAACCGCGGGCAGGCTGCTTGACGACCTCGGCAATAGCCTCGGCCTTGGAGAGCTGCTCCTCGGGCTTGGGGTCCAAGATTTGCTCGACCTTGTTACCCACAGCGCGAGGGGCAACCTTGCCGGCGCCGACGGCGGCAAACAGGTCCTCGAGCTGCTTGTAATTAAACTGCTCCGCCACGGCGTTGAGCGCACGCGTGGATCGCGGCGTAGAGATGCCATACCCGCGCTTGCGCAGGTCCTTGGCCAGTATATCGCGGCCGGCAGCAGCGTCATCGTCTTTGGTCGCGGCGGCGAAGTAACGGCGGATCTTTGACTTGGCCGAAGGTGTCTTGACGATCTTGAGCCAATCGCGCGACGGCTTGGAACTCTTGTTGGTCAGGATTTCAACGCGATCGCCCGTCTTGATCTCGTGCGTGAGCGGGGCCACCGCACCGTTGATCTTAGCGCCGACGCAGTGGTTGCCCACCTCGGTGTGAACGGCATAGGCAAAGTCGAGCGGCGTGGAGCCGGCACGAAGCGCCATGACCTCGCCCTTGGGCGTAAAGACGAAGATCTCCTGATCGAACAGATCGACCTTCAGCGAATGCAGGTATTCCTTGGCGTCGGTGATCTCATCAGACGCAGCCCAATCGAGCGAATGTTTGAGCCAGTTAATCTGGTCGTCCAGACGCTGGGCATCATTGGTCTTAGACGCAGACGATCCGCCCGACTTCTTATAGAGCCAGTGGGCAGCAATACCGTACTCGGCCTGCTCGTGCATCTCGTAGGTACGAATCTGAATCTCGAGCGGACGAGCCGTGGGGCCGATAACCGTCGTGTGGAGCGACTGGTAGTTATTGACCTTGGGCATGGCGATATAGTCTTTAAAACGACCGGGCATGGGATGCCACAATGTGTGCACCGCACCGAGCGTAGAGTAGCAATCGCGCACCGAATGGGTGATGACGCGCAACGCCACCAGGTCGTAAATCTCGGAGAACTCCTTGCCCTTGCGCTTCATCTTTTGATAGATGGACCAATAGTGCTTGGAACGACCGTTGATCTGGAAGCCCTCGAGGCCAATGCGATTGAGCTCATCGGTGAGTGTCTTGATGGTCTCGGCCAGATAGCGCTCGCGCACCTCGCGCGACTCAGCCACCATGCGCGCGATGCGCTGGTAGGCATCGGGCTCCAAATAGAAGAAGGACAGGTCCTCGAGTTCCCACTTGATAGAGCTCATGCCCAGGCGGTCGGCCAGGGGCGCGTACACGTCCATGGTCTCGCGCGCCTTAAACAGGCGGCGGTCCTCGCGCAGGGCGGCAAGCGTGCGCATATTATGCAGGCGGTCGGCGAGTTTGACGATGATAACGCGAATGTCCTTGGACATGGCAAGGAACATCTTGCGCAGCGTAAGCGCCTGCTTCTCGTCCATGCTGTCGACTTCGATGTTGGTGAGCTTGGTCACGCCGTCGACGAGCTCTGCCACGGTTTCGCCAAACAGGCCGGAAACATCGGCAAGCGAGGTCTCGGTATCCTCGACGGTATCGTGCAGCAGCGCGGCGCACACCACGTCACAGTCCATCTTAAGGTCGGCCAAAATGATGGCCACCTCGACGGGATGGTTGATGTACATCTCGCCCGAGCGGCGCTTTTGGTTGCAATGCTTCTCGGCGGCAAAGCAGTAGGCCTGTTCCACCTTAGAGAAGTCGTCCTCATTCATATATTTGAGGCACAGGCGCTCCAGCTTGTCGTAGCTGTCCGCCATAATCTCGGGTGGCAGCTCATCGGCATGCTTATAGTGCTCCATCTCCGAAAAAGGCTGGAGGGTGGAATCATGGGCGGTACGGGCTGCGGCATCCATCGAGGTCCCCTTCCCCTAGGCCCGCGGTACGATCGGGCGGTTAACTTTGGCTAGCATATCAGAAGCGCACGAATCGAGCGCCCAGCTCCGGAAAGCCGAGAACTCCATGCGCGAGCGCAAGCCCTCCAAATAGCGAATCGACCTGCTCAATTGCACGCGGCCGGGGTTTTCGGCCATCGCGATGCGACGGGTGTCATCAAACCCCGAAACGCGACAGAAACCAAGCTCTTCGAAGATTCCCAGGCCGCTTTCCACCGAGCGCTCGTCAACCGGCGTGCGAGCATCGATGGCAAGACACATCTGAGCGATGTCGATATCGCTCGCGCTAAAGGAATCGTCCCCGGTCTTGCCGCGGTTGGAGCGCCACATGGTCTGCAACGCGCGATAGAGCGTGACGAGTTCGTCGCGCTCGGGCGCATAGCAGTCGAGTAGGCGCTCGTTAATGCGGGCATCGCGCGACGAATAGAGCAGATGGATCACGGCGGGCTGGCCATCGCGACCGGCGCGGCCGCTCATCTGGTTAAACTCAATGCCGCCAAACGGCATGTGGTAGAGCACGACATGGCGGATATCGGGCAGGTTCACGCCCTCACCAAAGGCAGATGTCGAAACGATGCAACTGAGGCTGCCATCTCGAAACGCCTCTTCGACGCGGCGGCGATCGGAGCGCGCAAGCCCGGCGTTATAGAACGCGATATGGGTCGCACAGTCTGGTACGCGCTTGCGCAACGTCTTGGCAAGCGCCACGGACTGGTCGCGCGAGTTGACGTAAATGACGGTCTTCTCCCCCGTCGCCACAATCGACACCAGGCGATTTTCGCGGCTCGCAAGATCGCGGTCGTCCTCGAGCTGCAAGTTCTCGCGCACGGTCTCGTCGACCACCGTACGGGTAATCGGCAACACGCGGGCAAGCTCCGCCACGACCGGAGCCGTCGCGGTGGCCGTCGCCGCCATAACGACCGGATCGCCCAGGGCCTTGAGGATATCGGGCATGTCGAGGTATGCGCTACGGTCGCCGCCCTTGGCAAGACCGGCATGATGCGCCTCGTCGATAACGACAAACCCGATACGACCCGAGCGAGCAAAGCGGTCGCGGTGAATAGACAGGAACTCAGGCGTCGTGAGCACGATGCCGGTGCGGCCCGAAGCCAAGCCGGCAAACACGTCATCGCGCGCCGCCTCCACGGTCTCGCCGGTCAGCACGCCTACGCCAATGCCGAGCGCAGCCATCGTCGACGAGAGGTGATAGGCCTGGTCGGCAACGAGCGCACGCAGCGGATAGACAAAGATACTCGCACGCCCGCGAAGGACCGCCTCGCGCGCGGCGTGCACATGGAAGATAAGAGACTTTCCGCGCCCCGTTCCCATAACGGCCAGAACACTTTGGTGATCGGCCAGGGCATCGAGCGCTTCGACCTGCGCGCGGTGCGGCTGGTTCGAGCCGATAAAGCTATGGATAAGCGAGCGCGTGAGCTCGGTATAAGAAAGCTGGGCGAGCGTCTCGCGTTTACGCGACTCCAGGCGCAGGCCGGAATCCGCCGGCTGCACGCCACGGCGAAGCTCGCATGCCGGATCGTCGATATTGGACGCCGCGGGATCGCGCACCAAGACATCTTTGATCATGAGCTTGGGCTTCACGCGTCCCTGCCAATGCTCGGCCACGGCCTCGAATACCAAGTCGACGGCGCTGTCGCAATTGATGAGCCTATCGATCTGCGGCACGCGGAACATGATGGCCGGCACACTCGCGGCGCCATCGGTCGCCACAAAGCGCATGTGCTCGCCGGTTTTGCCCACCACGGCGCGATCGCACATCGTCACGCCCTCGGCAGCCAGAAGCGGCACCTTATTGCCCTGACCAAACGGCTCAAGACGAGAAATCTGCTCGATAGTCTCGATATTTAGCTCGGAGAGGTCAACGGTGGCGGCAACCTCGTCAGTGTCCTCAAAGTCATCGGCGGGAAGCTCCGATAGCACGGCCGAAAGGCGGCGGCGGAACTCATCGAGCTTGGATGCCTCGATGGTCACACCCACCGCACCGGCATGTCCGCCGCGACGAATCAGCAGGTCGGAACAACGCTCGACGGCGTCGAACAGGTTGACCTTGCCCACCGAGCGACCCGATCCGCGCGCAACGCCGTCCTCAATCGAGAAGAGCAGCGCCGGCACGTGATAACGGTTGGTCAGGCGGCTCGCTACGATACCCTTGACGCCCTCGTGCCAGCCCTCGCCACCCACGACGATTGCGCGACCGCCGTCATAGGTCTCCTCGACCTTTGCCATGGCGTCGCGTGTGAGCTCCGCCTCGATCTCGCGGCGCTGACGGTTGATTTCCTCGAGCTCGGCTGCCAGTGCACTTGCCTCGATAGGGTCGCGGGCAAGCAGCAGGTCGAGCGCCAGCTTGGGATCAGCCATGCGGCCGGCAGCATTCAGACGAGGGATGAGCGAAAACGACAGGCCGTCGGCCGTAATGGTAGAAAGGTCCGCCTTGGCGAGCGCGGCAAGCGCGATATAGCCGGGGCGAGCGGTTACGCGCATCTGCTGGATGCCCTCGGCAACCAGCGCGCGGTTCTCGGGCGTGAGCGGCATCATGTCGGACACGGTGCCCAGCGCCGCGACCTCGATTAACGAACGCCAATACAACGGCTTGCCCAGACGCTCGCCCAAAACCTGCACCAGCTTGAGCGCCACACCGGCACCGGCAAGTTCACGCGAGGGCCCCTCGTCCTCGAGTTTAGGGTCGGTCAGAGGCACGCCCTGCGGCACCTGGTCGGACGGCTCGTGATGGTCCGTGACCACCAGATCGATTCCCAGGCTCTCCAGATAGGAGACCTCTTCCTTGGCAGCGATGCCGTTATCGACGGTCACAATCAGGTTGGGCTGGGCGAGCTCGTTGACGCGGTCGAGCGCCGCGCGCGAAAGACCGTAGCCCTCGTCAAAGCGATGTGGAATAAACGGCGTAACATCGGCGCCAAACGTGCGCAGCGCCTCAGTCAACAGACAAGTCGACGTAATGCCGTCAACGTCAAAATCGCCAAAGACCGCGATGTGCTCGTGGTTGCGAATAGCACGCTCGACGCGGTCGGCAACGACCGACATGCCCGGGATAATGAGTGGGTCAGCCCAGTCGCGATCGAGCGAAGGCGTCAAAAACAGCTGGCCTTCTTCGATGGATGTAATGCCGTGCGCAACCATAATGCGCGCCACCAGCCCGGGTATTCCCAGGCCAGCCGAAAGCTCCTTTTCGAGTTCGGGGTTTTGCTGAGCGACCGCCCAGCGATGCGTCGTCTTAAGCGATGACATAGGCGCCCACCCCCGATAGGGGCAGGTCGCCGCGATACCTCTCACGGTTCATAGCGATGAGTCCTCTGTGTATGCCCGCTTCGGCAGGCAGATCTGTTGAACGGATTTATTATACCGTGCAGCGCGGACGCAAATCGCCGCAGCACGCCGCGGTTTCGGTAAACGATGCCGGTAATAGCATCGAAATATTCGAGCGTTTCTGACGCACGGACGCATGCGAGCGTCTAGCATATCCATTCAAAACGGGTTCACGGGCAAAGGGAGTCACAAGCGCATATGAAGCAATGGGTTGGACTGGGCAAGTTTCTCGCGGGGCGCATGCAGGTCATCGTTCCGATTTGCGTGGCGCTCGGCGTGCTCTTTCCCCAACAGATTGGCGTACTCAAGCCCATCGTTCCCACCTTGTTTGCCTTTATGACGTTTCAGGGTGCGCTCAGCAACACCTTTCACCAGGTAACCGAGGTGTTCCGCCGTCCGCTGCACCTGGTCTTGGCGCTGCTCGTCTCGGCGGTACTTATTCCCATCGCGGCGTATGCCATGGGGTCACTCTTCTTTGGCTCCAACCCCAACCTTGTCTGCGGCATTGTGCTCGAATACAGCGTGCCCGTGGCCGTCACCGCTTTTATGTGGATCAGCATGTTCGGCGGCAACGGCCCGCTCGCGCTCACCATCATCCTGACGTCCTCGGTCATCTCGCCGGTGACGATTCCGCTCACGCTCAAGCTCCTGCTGGGCGCCACCGTCGCAATCGATGTGCCGGGCATGATGCAGAACATGTCCTTTATGATTGCTATCCCCGCCGTGCTCGGCATTGTCATTAACGAGCTCACGCGCGGATGGGGACACGAAAAACTCTCCCCCGCACTCTCGCCCGCCTGTAAGTTCATGATGATGGGCGTCATCGCGTCCAACTCCACCGCTATGAGCGAGTACGTGCTACACATGAACGCGGTGCGCCTGGAAGTCGCCCTTTTTATTTTGGTCTTCGCCATCAGCGGCTTTGTCGTCGGTTTTCTGGTCGCACGTGCGCTGCATCTGCCATATAGCGAGACGACTACCATGTGCTTTACCTGCGGCATGCGCAACATCTCTTCGGGCGCCGTCATCGCCACGCAGTACTTTCCGGGCGAAGTCGTGTTCCCCGTCATGTGCGGCACGCTGTTTCAGCAGGTGCTGGCCTCGATTATCGGGCATCTCTTTGAGTGCCTAACCGGCGAGGAGCGCGCCGCCCAGCGCAAGCGGGTCGAGGCCGGTCGCGATGCCATGGGACGCTAGACTGTCCGCATTACGCGGGTGATAGTCTTGCTATACGAGCGTTTCCAGATGCGCACGCAGGCGCTCAGCATCGATATCGAGCGTGGTCTCGGCGTTGACCTGGGCCAGACGATAGCCGACAAAGTAGGGTGAAACCACCCAGCGTGGAAGCGCCTTGGCAATGGTCCGGCCATCCAAGTGATAGAAGAACAGGTTGTACGACTCTGCGCGACCGCCATGGTGCTCGTTCAGGATATAGCGCAGAGCCACCTGGATCGCATCGGCGAAGAGGTCCGCCTCGGCTTGGTCTCGCGCGTTATCGCTGGCGGCGATTCCCTGTGGGGCTGAAACGTTGACCTCAAAGAACCCCATGATCGGTTCGGTTGAGATGTTGACCGAGATTCTCCTCTGCCGCCAGACATTGATGCCTTCGAAATTGGCGGAAGTCAGCGAAGCATAGCCGTCTTCCTGCTCCAAACCCACAATCTGCATGTGCGGATGGACCAGGCTACCGCCCGAAAGCGGGCCCTTGTTCTTGTACATGAGCACGCTTTGATACTGCTGCGAATCGATCATCTGCTGCCAGCAACCCAGGGCAAACCTCATCACATGGTGGAGTTCATCCGGCTCATAGGTCACCAGGTCGGCGTCGTGATTGGCCGACTCGATCAATACGGTCTGACGGGTGGCCCGCAGGGTTTTGAACTTGTTATCGAGCCAGATGCAGTCACCGTCGCGCCGGATGATGTTGGCGAGTCCCTCCGTGTCGCAAAAGGGGCACGCGATGCCAGGACGCCGGTTGTCATCGGGCTTACCATTCGCCTGCTGAACGTCAAATACCAGCGCCACGGGTTATACCTCCAGCGGCACAATCTTGGTGCCATGGAGCTCGGAGACACCGAGTGCCGCCGCCACGGCATTGCGGTTGGCCGTGGTAATGCCGCCGCCGGGAAGGATGGTCAGGCGATCGCCCGCGTACTCAATCAAGCGGGCCAGGTTTTCGAAGTTGTCCTCGATCGGCGTATCGGCAGCACCACCGTGCGTCAGAATGCGTGTGACGCCACAGTCGGCGAGCGTATCAATGGCGTCCAGCTGAGCCTCGGGCGAGAGCTGGTCGAACGCCATGTGGAAGGTGATGTCGATGGGCTCGCGCTTGCACTCCTCGGCTGCACATCCCGCAGCCATTACCAAGGCACCGAGCGTGAGTTCGTCGAGTGCCCATCCGCCAGCACAGCGTTTGCAGCAGCCAAAGACAAGACCATCGACGCCGGCACTTACGGCAAGGCCCAGGTCCATTTCCATCATGCGTAGCTCGTCCTGGTTGTACTGAAAGTCGCCGCCGCGCGGACGAATCATGCACATCACTCGCGCGTCATGCTCGTGAGCGTAACTGACCGTAGCGCTAATAACGCCGGCGGAAGGCGTGGTGCCACCGACGGCGAGGTTGTCACACAGCTCAACGCGCCTTGCACCGGCATCGATGGCCGCCGGCACCCGCTCAAAGTTCTCGGCACAAAACTCGTGCAGCATAAATAGCCCCCAAAAAGACACTTCTATTTCCACACGGCATTGTCGCACGTTAAATACCAACCCGCACGATGGAACAAAACCTTGACAAGGAGTGTCCCAAAGTGCCGGCACATAAGGAACGTCCCCAGGTGTCACCCTGAGCGATGGGTACTCATTTAAGTACGTCCCCAATGAGTACCCGCAGGGGACAGACAGACCGGACTCCCTATACGACAACTGTTGACATCATATACTATGTGTCATATAGTAGGTGTTACACAGTATACTACGAAAGGAGGTGTGCGGATGGAGGCACAGATGAAGCGCGGCTTCCTCGAGGCCTGCGTGCTCGCGGCCGTCTCGGGCGAGGAATCCTACGGCTATCAGATCGTGAAGGACGTGCCCGCGAGTATGGGGCTCACGGAATCCACGCTCTATCCGTTGCTCAAGCGCCTGGAGAAGGCGGGCTGCATCACCGCGCGCTCCGCCGAGCACAACGGGCGGCTGCGGAGGTACTACCGCATCACGGACGCCGGGCGCGAGCGTATCGCCGAGTTCCTCGCCGAATGGCCATCCGTGCAGGAGATCTACCGTTACGTGGAGGGGGCGCACCATGACGCGCGATGAGTTCTTGAACCGGCTGGGCGAGCTTCTGGCCTGCCTGCCGGCAGATCAGGTAAAGGAAACGCAGGAGTTCTACGCGGAGGCCATCGCCGACCGTATGGAGGACGGCATGACGGAGGCCGAGGCTGTGGCCGCCATGGGCACGCCCGGTGAGGTCGCCGAGGCAACGCTCGACGAACTGCCCGCCGTGCCGCGCGCGATCGCGAGGACCAAGCGCAAGAGCACGGCACTTCTATGGGCGCTCGCCATCGTGGGCTCTCCGGTATGGATTCCGCTGCTGCTCGCGTTCGTCGCCGTTGCCGCTGCAGTCTACATCTGTATTTGGGTTCTTGCGCTCTGCGTGTGGATCGTGGCCGCGGCATTCGGGGGCGCGGGCCTGGTAGGGCTCCTGTTCGCCGTGGACGGCATCATTATCGGGCATGTTCCGTACGTTTTGGCCTCGATGGGAATGGGATTCGCTTCCATCGGTGTGGCGCTCCTCACGGGAGCCGGCGCCTGGACGGCGTCCAAGCAGATCGCGCGCCTCTCTGCCCTTTGGGCGAAGAAAGCCGTTTCGCCCTTCTGGAAAGATCGAGGCAATAAGAGCCGCATGGGCGCCGAAGCGGCGCCGCTCACGGCATAGGAAGGAGTGCAAACATGTCCAGCGTAAAAAGGATTTACCTTGCCGTAGCGGGTGGGCTTGTTGCCACGGGGCTCGTCCTGGCTGCTATCGGATTTGTGGCCTCCGGCTTTAACCTCGCTGTGTTCAACACGCAGATCGACCTGCGCGATGACACCATCATTCTGGGTGGTGTTGAAATGGACGACCCGACAGGGCTTCCACTCATCGAGCAGCTTGCCGAGGTTGGCGAGATCCATATTGGATCTGCAAC
Source organism: Collinsella sp. AM31-2AC (assembly GCF_003469285.1). Classification (NCBI taxonomy): domain Bacteria; kingdom Bacillati; phylum Actinomycetota; class Coriobacteriia; order Coriobacteriales; family Coriobacteriaceae; genus Collinsella; species Collinsella sp. AM31-2AC. Next base: position 134,338 of record NZ_QSJB01000004.1, on the reverse strand, counting down.
GGCTGGTTCGTCTTCTACTCGCAAATGATCGAGCTCGTAGCAGCCATCCCCCTTCGGGCACACCACGACGGGCGTGAGCACGCCGCACTCGGAGCCTTTTGACCTAGTCATTGGGGACGTTCTTAAACGACTAGTCATTCAAGAACGTCCCCAATGACTACCCCCAACGTCGATGTTTTGGCAACGACAGCGAAAACCCGCCAGAGCGAGCAAGGTGCCTTGAAACAAGGCGGCATTGACCTTCTGGTCATGCCGCCGAAGTTGAAAGGCAGATTGCCGCTCTGGCGGGTTTGCAGCGTCAAGTGGTTACGCGGTTCGTAGAACCGCGTAACCACCTAGCCGCCCAGGTAGGCCTTACGCACGTTATCGTCGTGCAGGAGCTCTTGGCCGGTGCCGGTCATGGTGATCTTGCCGGTCTCGAGCACGTAGCCGCGCGTGGCGATCGAAAGCGCCATCTGGGCGTTCTGCTCGACCAGAAGCACCGTTGTGCCGGCTTTGTGCAGGTCCTCGACAATCTGGAAGATCTGCTCGATCAGAATCGGCGCCAGACCCATGGAAGGTTCGTCGAGCATAAGCAGTTTGGGGTTACTCATAAGGGCGCGCCCCATAACGAGCATCTGCTGCTCGCCGCCCGAAAGGGTGCCGGCGACCTGGCGACGGCGCTCCTTCAGGCGCGGGAACTGCTCGTAGACGCGCTCAAGGCCCGGAGCAACCGTGGACTTGGGCTGCGTGTAGGCGCCCATCTCCAGGTTCTCCTCGACCGTCATCTGCAAAAAGGCGCGACGGCCCTCGGGGACCTGAGCCAGGCCCTTACCAACCAGCTTATCGGCGGGCGTATGAGTAATGTCCTCACCCATAAACTTGATGGAGCCGGTCTTGGAGCGCAGCAGGCCCGAGACCGTCTTGAGCGTTGTGGACTTGCCGGCACCGTTCGCACCGATCAGGGCCACGATCTCGCCCTCGTTAACGTTAAAGGAGATGTCCTTGATGGCGTGGATGGCGCCGTACCAGACGTTGATGTTGTAGACGGAAAGCATCGACTCTGCCATTTAGTTCTCCCCCTTATCCTGCTTGCCCAGATACGCCTCGATAACAGCGTCGTTGTTCTGGATTTCCTCGGCCGTGCCCTTGGCGATGACCTTACCAAAGTTGAGCACGCAGATGCCCTCGCAGATGTTCATAACGAGCGACATATCATGCTCGATAAGCATGATGGCAATGCCAAAGGTGTCGCGAATCTTGACGATGTTCTCCATGAGCTCGGCGGTCTCGGACGGGTTCATGCCGGCGGCAGGCTCGTCGAGCAGCAGCAGCTTGGGGTTGGTGGCAAGCGCGCGGACGATCTCCAGGCGGCGCTGAGCGCCGTAAGGCAGCGAGCCGGCCTGTTCGCTTGCCAGATGCTCCATATCAAAGATGGACAGAAGCTCCATGGCACGCTTATGGGCGGCCTTCTCGTGCTTCCAGTACGTCGGCAGGCGCAGCACGCCCTCAAAACCGGAATAGCGCTCCTGGTTGTGCAGACCGACCTTGACGTTGTCCTCCACCGTCATGGTGTTGAACAGGCGGATGTTTTGGAACGTACGGGCGATGCCCATGCGGTTGACCTGATAGACCGACTTGCCCGAGGTGTCCTCACCGTCGAGCAGGATGGTGCCGTGCGTGGGCTGGTACACCTTGGTGAGCAGGTTGAAGACCGTGGTCTTACCGGCACCATTGGGGCCAATCAGGCCGGCGATCTCGGTCTTGCCGATAGTCAGGCTAAAGTCGTCGACTGCCTTAAGGCCACCGAACTCAATGCCCAGGTGGATGCACTCGAGCGCCGGGCGCTGGCCCAGATCGCGATCGGGAACGATGGCGCCAGAAGGATACGGGACCATCTTGCCCTTGTTGAACTCAAATTTACTGGGCATCGGCTGCCACCTCCTTCTTGGAAGCAAAACGGTCCTTGACGCGACCGAAGAACGCTTTAAGCTGCGGGTTGTTGGTAAAGATCATGACCAGGATCAGCACGATGGCATAGATGAGCATGCGGTAGTCCGAGAACTGACGGAGCAGCTCGGGAAGTACCGTGAGCAACGCCGCTGCGATGACGGAGCCGCGCATATTGCCCAGACCGCCCAAGACCACGAACACCAGAATCAGAATCGACGTGTTGAAGTCGAACTTAGTGGCGGAGAGCTGCGAGAAGTTGCCGCCGAAGAGGGCTCCGGCAGCGCCGGCGAGAGCGGCGGAAACCACGAAGGCGATCATGCGGTACTCGGTGACGGAGATGCCTACGGACTCGGCTGCAATCTTGTTATCGCGCACGGCCATGATGGCACGGCCGGTACGGCTGCGCACCAGGTTGAGCACGATCACGAGTGCGACCATGACCAAGATGGCACCGGCAAGGAAGGTCGAGTACGTCGACACGCCCGAGGCGCCCTGGGCGCCCTTGATGATGGCGGTGCCGTCCTCGAGCAGGTGCAGGTCGTCGATCGTGGAGTTGCCCGTGATGTTAAAGATCACATGCAGGCCGCGGGAGTCGACGCCCACGATAAGGCAGGTGACGATCTCTTTGATAATCTCGCCAAAGGCCAGCGTCACGATGGCCAGGTAGTCACCGCTCAGGCGCAGGACCGGGATGCCAATCAGGAAGCCCAAGATGGCAGCGGCGATAGCGCCGACCACAATGCTGATGACAAGACGTATCGGATCGGAGGGAACGGCGCTCTCGAGGGCGACCGCGGTAACGATGCCTGTATAGGCGCCGACGCTCATAAAGCCCGCGTGGCCCAGCGACAAGTCGCCCGCGATGCCGACGACGAGGTTGAGCGAGATGGCCATGACGATGTAGGCCGTAATGGGAACCAGCTGACCGGCGATCATGCGCGGGATCATGTGGTTGGACTGCATAAAGAACACGATGGCAAATGCCACGATGCACATGGCGTACGTGACAAAGTCGTGACGCGTCTGCTTGTCTTTAAGAAACTTCATAACGCTCACCTACACCTTCTCGGGGACGTACTTGCCCAAGAGGCCGGCAGGCTTGACGAGCAGGACGATGATCAAAACACCAAAGACGATGGAGTTGGCAAGGCTCGTGGAAATATAAGCCTGTGCCATCGCCTCGATGATACCGATGAGAATGCCACCGACAAAGGCACCGGGAATGGAGCCGATGCCACCGAAGACAGCGGCATCGAAGGCCTTGATGCCAGGCATGGCACCCGTCGTGGGCTGCAGCACCGGCGAGTAGGAGCACAGCAGCACGCCGGCGATGGCGGCAAGGGCGGAGCCGATGGCGAACGTCATCGAGATGGTGCGGTTGACGTTGATGCCCATGAGCTGAGCGGCGGCCTTGTCCTCGGACACGGCGCGCATGGCTTTGCCCATCTTGGTCTTGCCTGTAAAGAACATCAGGCCGGCCATGATAACCAGGCAGGCGACGATGGTGACGAGCGAGACGGCGCTTACGTTGAACTTGGCCAAGAACTCCGGCACCTGGAAGGTGACGAGCGAAGTGAAGTTCTTGGGCGTGGCGCCCCACAGAAGCTGCGCGGCGTTCTGCAGGAAGTAAGACACGCCGATGGCCGTGATCAGAACGGCCAGAGGGCCTGCTTGGCGCAGCGGCTTGTATGCCAGACCCTCGATGAGAACACCGAGAACCGTGCAGACCACACAAGAGAGAATTACAGATGCCCAGCCCGGGAGGCCGAGATACGACGTGGCGCAGAACGAGACATAGGCACCGACCATGATGACGTCGCCGTGAGCGAAGTTCAGCATCTTGGCGATACCGTAGACCATGGTGTAGCCCAACGCGATGATGGCGTAGACGCTGCCCATGGACAGGCCGTTGACCAGGTATTGGATAAAGACTGTCATGTTCCACATCCCCCTTTCGAATAGGTTTCCAGTTGATGTATGAAACAGGGACGTTACACTGTCCCTAGATACCAAGCAAGCAGGGAAGGCCAAAACCTCCCCTGCTTGGGATCAAAACCGCTCTATGTAAGGCGGCCTATTAGGCCTGTACGTACTTGCCGTCGGTGATGACGTACGCCGTGGGCTCCTTCTGGACCTGACCCTTATCGTTCCAGGTGAGCTTGCCGGTCAGACCGTCAACGGTAATCTTGAGCATAGCCTTGGACAGCTTCTCGGCGACCTCGGTCGGGTCGGCGTCGACACCAAGACCGGCCTCCTTGAGGGCCTCGGCCACCGCGTGCACACCGTCGTAGGCGTCAGCGGCAAACTGGTCGGGGGTATCGCCGTACTTATCCTTGTAAGCGTTGACGAAGTCGGCGTTCTTCTCGTCGTCGGCAGAGAACGGGGTCATGAGCAGCAGACCCTCGGCAAGAGAGGTGTCGAAGCCCTCAACGCCCAGGATGCCGTCCATGCCGTCGCAGCCCATCATCTTGACGTCGTAGCCCATGTCCTTGGCGTTCTTGAGCAGGACGGAGGCCGGGGTGTAGTAGATCGGCGCAAAGATCATGGTGGCGCCGGCCTGCTTGGCCTTGGTCAGCTGGTTGGTAAAGCTCGTGGCGGAGTCGTCCTTAAAGGTCTCCTCGTCGACAATCTCGAGCTTGGACTCAGCAGCCTGAACCTTAAAGGCATCCGCGACACCCGAAGAATAGGCGTCGCCGGAGTTATAGAACAGCACGAACTTCTCGTCCGCATACTTCTGCGCCAGGAACTTGGCAGCGTTGACGCCCTGGTTGGGGTCGGTGAAGCAAACCTGGAAGACGCAATCCTTGCCGTCGGTGACGTCCTCGGAGGACGCGGACGGGGTGATCATGAACGTCTTGGGGTCGTTACCACACTCGGCGGCAACGGCAACCGACGCGCCCGTGGTGGTCGGGCCGACGAGGGCCTGCATGCCCCAGTCGAGCAGGGTGTTGAAGGCGTTGACGGCCTTCTCGCCATCGGCCTGGTCATCCTCGGCCTTGCTGGCAAGCGGCAGCTCCTTGGTGGAGAAGTCCTTGCAGCCAAGCTCGACGCCCTGGGTAACAGACTTGCCGTAGGACGCGTTGGCGCCGGTCAGCGGGCCGATGGTGCCGATCTTAAACGAAGCGTCGCCCGACGCGGAACCGCTGTCGCCGCCGTTGGAGGAGCAGCCAGCTAGAATGGACATCGCCCCCAGACCTGCTGCGCTCGCGATAACGCTCCTGCGATTCATAACAGGGTTCAATGACTTACCGGTGAGGCTCGACATGCGGCTCTCCTCTCAAATCTCGTCGGGTTTTGGTTGCCCGACAGGCCATCCTTCGCCGTGTTCGGCGTTCGCAAAATAGTAGACGCTTTAGTTAGGAAAAGTGGCGATTATTTCAACTTTTCTTTGGATTTGTTCATTTATCCATGTTTCTGCGTATTTCTATTATTTTATGCAGTAATGCCACTTTATTATGTAAAAGTAATGTTTCCATTCTGTTACAAGCGTCCCTGCCCTGAATAATACAGCCTCACCGGTCGCGTTTTATGCGCACTTAGGCAGCGATGTACTTGCCGTCCTGAATCACATAGGCCGTAGCAGGCTTTTCGACTTGGCCCTCGTCGTTCCACGTGAGCTCGCCCGTCAGGCCCTCGATCTTGATTTTACGCATGGCCTTGGCGAGGTCGCCGGCAATGTCGGCGCCGTCGGCCGTAATATCGATGTCTGCCTTATCGATAGCCTCGACAATCGCATGGACGCAGTCATAGGCATCGGCGGCAAACTGGTTGGGCGTCTCGTCGTAGGCGTCCTTATATGCCTTGACAAAGTCGGCGTTCTTCTCATCGTCGGCAGAGAACGGGGTCATGAGCAGCACGCCCTCGGCAAGGGAGGTGTCGAAGCCCTCAACGGAGAGCAGGCCGTCCATGCCGTCGGTACCCATGAGGGTCATGTCGTATCCCATGTCCTTGGCGTTCTTGAGCAAAACGGACGCCGGCGTGTAGTAGATCGGCGCAAAGATGAGCGTGGCGCCGGCCTCCTTGGCCTTGGTGAGCTGGTTGGTAAAGCTCGTGGAGGAGTCGTCCTTAAAGGTCTCGGTATCGACGATATCAAGTTTGGACTCCTTGGCCTGCTCGGCAAAGGCATCGGCAACACCCGAGCTGTACGTATCGCCGGAGTTGTAGAACAGGGCGATCTTGGCGTCTGCATACTTCTCGGCCAAAAACTTGGCAGCACTCGCGCCCATGGTGGGGTCGGTAAAGCAAACCTGGAAAACCGTGGTCTTGTCCTTGGTGACGTCGAGGGACGAAGCAGAGGGCGTGACCATGAGCATATCGTCGGCGATCTCGCCCGAGACAGCGACGGCGGCACCAGTCGTGACGGGGCCGACGAGCGCTTGCATGCCCCAGTCGCACAGGGTATTGAAAGCGTTGATAGCCTTCTCGCCGTCGGCGACGTCATCCTCGGACTTAAGCGAGAGTTTGAGGTCCTTGGTCGAGAAATCCTTGGCGGCAAGCTTGGCACCCTTCTCGGCCGAAACGCCATAGGTTGCCGCGGCGCCGGTCAGAGGGCCGATGACACCGATCTTGAAGGTCTTGCCGTCATCGGCGGTGCCGCCGTCCGAGCCACCCGACGAGCAACCAGCGAGTGCTGCGGTGCTGCCGAGCGCCGCAGCGCCGGCGAGAAAGTTCCTACGGCTGAGCGTGCTGTTGATGTTGAACATGGTGTCCCCCTTTTTCGCTGGCCGCGGTGCGGCCGTCTTGCGGTACAGGGCAAACCTTATGGCGCAAACGTTGACAGTTTGTTACGGAAGTCCGTTTGTAGCGAGCGTGTTTCCAATGTTTCCGCAGCGTTTCGGGGGTGGCGTTTTGTGCGGCTCCTGTTGCCTGGCGAGCACGCGCCCCCGGTTCACGCTAGAATGCACTCAACCTTTAAGCGGTTAATCCATCCATAAGATGCACGAAGGAGCTATCTATGAGCGAATCCCTGCGTACCGTGAACGTCGGTCTGATCGGTCTGGGAACCGTCGGCGGCGGCGTGGCCCGTCTGATCAAGAGCCACCACGATGAGTACCTGGCAGCCTACGGCATCGACCTTAAGCTGACCCGCGCCTGCGCGCTTGCCTGGGAGCAGGCCGAGGCAGCCGGTATTGAGCGCGAGGCCTTTACGAGTGACTGGCATGACGTCGTCACCGACCCAGCCGTCGATATCGTCGTCGAACTCATCGGCGGCGAGCACCCCGCGACCGAGATCTTCACCACCGCCTTTGAGCACGGCAAGCACGTCGTCTCTGCCAACAAGGCCCTGCTGGGCCGTCACGTCGAGACGCTTGCCGAGAAGGCGCGTGCGTGCGGCGTGCAGATTAAGTGCGAGGCCAGCTGCGGTGGCGGCATCCCCATTGTCAGCACACTCGAGCACGACCTGGTGGGTAACAAGATCCTGACCATCGCCGGCATCCTCAACGGCACCACCAACTACATCCTGTCGCGCATGGACGCCGAGGGCGCCGATTACGCTGACGTGCTCGCCGACGCCCAGGCTAAGGGCTATGCCGAGGCCGACCCGTCCGCCGACGTCGACGGCTTCGATGCCGCCAGCAAGACGGCCATCCTCGCCTCCATCGGCTTTGGCACCCGCGTTACCACCGATGATGTGTACCAGCAGGGTATCCGCACCATCGGCGCCGAGGACATCGCCCAGGCCCGCGAGCTCGGCTACACCATCAAACTGCTCGGCATCGCCCGCAACACCGACGCTGGCGTCGACGTTCGCGTGCATCCCACGCTGATCCCCGCAGACCATATGCTCGCCAAGGTCAACGGCGCCATGAACGCCGTCTACGTGGTAGGCGACGCCGTGGGCGAGACCATGTTCTACGGCGCGGGCGCAGGCTCCTTCCCCACCGCGAGCGCCGTCGTGGGCGATATCCTGTCGCTCTCCGAGCAGATCAGCCGCGGCGTGGCTCCGCTGCCCGAGATTGAGCCCTATGGCCACAACCTCGCCTTTAAGCCCATGGACGAGCTCCAGACCAAGTACTATGTGCGCCTGAAGGTCGCCGACCGCGTGGGCGCCCTGTCCGAGACGGTCGACATCTTTGCCAAGCATAACATCTCGATCTCGCTCATCAACCAGGTCGAGGACGGCAAGTCGGGCGTCAGCGATGCCTGCTCGGTCATCTTCCTGACGCACCGCGCGCTCGAGAAGGACGTCCAGGCTGCCGCCGCCGAGCTTGCCAGCGTCGGCTGCGTGGCCGAGGTCGCCAACGTCCTGCGCATCGAGGACGTTGAGGCTTGGACCGAAGGCGTCATGGCGAACTAGTCCAGTCCTTGGCACACAACATAGCACCTGAGGGGCTCCCGTCCGTTTGGATGGGAGCCCCTTTGTTTGAAACCGCCCATTGCGTTCATCAAGCAAAAGTTTGAACAACTTGGCCATTCGCTGACAACCGAGGGTGCCGTTTACCGATATGCGAACGAAGTTGATTTTGCGCGCCGTTATGCTGTGCTGCGTATGTCCACCCCCGAAGAATGGAGGCACCATGTTGCTCGAGGGTAAGAAAGCAATCATCACCGGAGGCACGCGCGGTATCGGCTATGCCATCGCCTGCCGTTTTATCGAGGAAGGCGCCGCCGTCACCGTCTTTGGCTCGCGCCAGGAGACTGCCGACACGGCCGTTGAGAAGCTGACAGCCGCCTATCCCGACGCCAAGGTCTGGGGTCGCTCCTGCGATCTCACCTCGCTCGAAGCCGTGACCGAGGCCTTTACCCAGGCTGCCGCTGACATGGGCGGCTTGGACACGGTCGTCAACAATGCCGGCATCTCCCAGCGCTCGCCGCTCCTTAACTATACGGCCGAGGAGTTCGCAAAGGTCATGGACCTTAACGTCGTCGCCGTCTTTAATGGCCACCAGGCTGCCGCCAAGATCATGACCGAGGCCGGCCACGGCGGCACCATCACTACCACAAGCTCGATGGTCGCCAAGTACGGCCAGCCCTCCGGCGTCGGTTACCCCACGTCCAAGTTTGCCGTCAACGGTATGGTCCAGTCGCTCTCGCGCGAGCTCGCTCCCATGGGCATCCGCGTCAACGCCGTCGCCCCCGGCGTGACTAAGACCGACATGGTCGCCAACCTGCCCGAAGAGGTCATCAAGCCCATCATCGCCACCATTCCGCTGGGTCGCATGGGCGAGCCCGAGGATGTCGCCAACGCCTTTGTTTTCCTGGCGAGCGACATGTCCTCCTATGTCACGGGCGCCGTGCTCCCCGTCGACGGAGCCGCCCGCTCCTAAGGAGCCACAAGCTTTGGCTTCAAGCTTCAACATAGCTCAACCAAAAAGGCGCGCCGTCTGAATCAACTGCAGACAGCGCGCCTTCTCCTGTTATGAAAGGGAAACTATGTCCCAGTATTTCGGATCAGAACGGGGCACGGTTTCCCCCAGGACCTCCTTGCGGAAACTGCATCCCACTCTGAGCGCCCATTCCGGGACACAGCTTCCCAACGGCCCCCGTTTCGGAAACCACATCCCGTTCCGAGCCTTCAAAGCGGGACGCGGCTTCCCCGAGAAAGTATCGACTACTTACCGTCGTCGTCTTCGGCTTCTTCGCGCGCATAGAGCTCCAGCATGCGGCGGCGGTATTCGCGCACAGCGAGCTTGGCGCGCTCCAGGCGGCGGCGCTCACGCGGAGTCAGCTCGGACGGGTCGACCTCGTCTCCATAGGTCTTATCGGCAAGCAGGTGCGCCGCGTCCACGATGCGGGCATCGATGTGGCCGCTCGCTGCCTCGGCGGAAAGACGCTCGGCAATCGTATCGAGCGTAGGCAGGCCCTCGAATACGCGACCATGGCCATGCGAGGTCAGCAGCTCGTGCTCGCGCGCGAGCAAGCTCGCTAGGTCGTGGTGGGCGCGCAAGATGTCGAGCGCATCGGATGGATGCTCGGCAACCTCTGCCACGGCGGCGACCGGTGCGGCATCCACCACGCGGTAGAAGAGCTGCGCGAGCAATGGCATCAAGAACACCGTGATGGCACCGGCGGCAACCATGACCGACGCAATATCTTGCGACAGCGCGCCCGCGTTGACGGCAACGCTCGTAACGGCAACGATGATCGGCAGCGCCGTGGTGCAGTACAGGGCCACGGTAATGCGACCATACGCCGACACATCGCGCGTCGCAGGACAAATGCTCATGGAAATAAGAATAGGCACGGCACGAATAATCAACAACGCCACGATAAAGCCCACGAGCAGACCCGGGCGCGACGCCACGGCCGTCAGATCGATCTTTGCGCCCGATACGGTAAAGAACACCGGAATCAAAAAACCGTAGGCCAGACCGTCGAGCTTGGTCTCGAGCGTATGGTTGCCCTCGGGGATGATATAGCGCAGGACAAAGCCGGCGGCAAAAGAACCCAACACGATGTCGAGATCAAAGACGGCCGAGAACGCCACGAGCGTGACCAGGATGAGCACCGTCAGGCGCACGAAGGTCTGCGACGTGGTATCGGCGCGCTCCTCGACAAACGCAAAGAAGCGGCTGCCGACGCGCTTGGAGCGGCTTGGGACCACGGCCAGCAACACGCAAACCACCGCAAACAAGCCAAGGATTACGAGCGTTTGGATGCCAGTGCGGGCAGACAGCAGCACCGACATGGCGAGCACGGGACCGAGCTCGCCCCAAGTGCCATACGCGAGAATCGAGTCGCCCACGCGCGTGCCGGTGAGCGAGCGCTCGCGCATGATGGGCACAAGCGTACCGAGCGCCGTCGAAGTGAGGGCAAGCGTCACGGCGATACCGTCGAAATGACTGACTGAGAACCACGGGGTAAAGCGCACGGCAAGCCAGGCGATACCAAACGTGACGACCCACGTCGCCAAGCCGTAGCGCCCCTCGACGCCCGTGATGCTCTTGGGGTCGATCTCAAAGCCGGCAAGCAGGAACAAAAAGGCCAGGCCCAGCTCGGACACAAGCGAGACCTCAGCATCTACATGGATGACGCCGAGCATATGGGGTCCCAGCACCGCGCCGAACACGAGCAAAAAGACCGTCTCGGGAACGGGTTTTCCGGAAATCGCCGAGGCGATGAAGGGGCTTGCAAAGGCCACGAGTGCGATGATGGCGAGCGAAACAAATGCCATGTGATGCCTTTCTCTTGTTTGCGCTCCACTGTAGCACCCTCGCCGTCCTCAACGCGCCGTGAGCTGTCGTATCATAGTGAGGTTTACAAACATGTGGCTCAAGGCGACCGCGAGGCTTGCCCCGCAAACCGACCGCTGCCGCATACCGTACCGTACGCCCAACCGATCAGGAAGGCAGGAACCAATGGTCTCTCGTATCTACGTGGAGAAGAAACCCGGGTTCGACGTCGAGGCTCAGCAGCTCAAGGGCGAGCTGACCGAGATTCTCGGCATCAAGGGCATCGAGGCCCTGAGGATCATCAACCGCTACGACGTCGAGGGCATCGACGAGGAGCTTTTCCGCTCCTGCGTGCCGACCGTCTTTAGCGAGCCCCAGGTCGATGTGACCTACAACGAGCTCCCCGCAAGCGACGGCGCCGTCTTTGCCGTCGAATTCCTGCCTGGCCAGTTTGACCAGCGCGCCGACTCCGCCAGCGAGTGCGTGCAGCTCATCAGCCAGGGCGAGCGCCCCGCCGTGCGCTCCGCCAAGGTCTATATGATCTCGGGCGCTCTGGACGAGGCCGCCATTGATGCCATCAAGCACTACGTGGTGAACCCCGTCGAGGCGCGCATCGCCTCGCTCGACCTGCCCGAGACGCTGTACATGGAGACCCCCGAGCCCCAGCCCGTCGAGGTGCTCGACGGTTTCCGCGAGCTCGACGAAGCCGGCCTTGCCGCCTTTATTTCCGAGCGCGGCCTTGCCATGGACGAGGCGGACATCGCCTTCTGCCAGCAGTACTTCCGCGATGAGGATCGCGACCCCACCATCACCGAGATCCGCGTGATCGACACCTACTGGTCCGATCACTGCCGCCACACCACCTTCGGCACCGTCCTGGACGACGTGACGATCGACGACGCCGTGGTGCAGCAGGCCTTCGACCGCTACATGGAGATGCGCCACGAACTCGGTCGCGACACCAAGCCCGTCTGCCTCATGGACATGGGCACCATCGGCGCCAAGTACCTCAAGAAGACCGGCGTCATGACCGATGTCGACGAGTCCGAGGAGATTAACGCCTGCACCGTCAAGGTGAAGGTCGATGTCGACGGCGAGGACCAGGACTGGCTGTTCCTCTTTAAGAACGAGACCCACAACCACCCGACCGAGATCGAGCCCTTCGGCGGTGCCGCCACCTGCGTGGGCGGTGCCATCCGCGACCCGCTGTCGGGCCGCAGCTACGTGTACCAGGCCATGCGTGTCACCGGCGCCGGCGACCCCACCGTCCCCGTGTCCGAGACGCTCGAGGGCAAGCTGCCGCAGCGTAAGCTCGTGACCACTGCTGCCGCCGGCTACTCCAGCTACGGCAACCAGATCGGCCTTGCCACCGGTCAGGTCAACGAACTCTATCACCCCGGCTACGTCGCCAAGCGCATGGAGGTCGGCGCCGTCGTGGGCGCTACCCCGGCAAACCACGTGCGTCGCGAGTGCCCCGCCCCCACCGACAAGATCATCCTGTTGGGCGGCCGCACCGGCCGTGACGGCATCGGCGGTGCCACCGGCTCCTCCAAGACCCAGAACACCGAGTCCATCGAGACATCGGGCGCCGAGGTCCAGAAGGGCAACGCCCCGGTCGAGCGCAAGCTGCAGCGCCTGTTCCGCCGCGGCGATGCCTGCCGTCTGATCAAGCGCTGCAACGACTTTGGCGCCGGCGGTGTCTCGGTCGCCGTAGGCGAGCTTGCCGACGGCCTGTATGTCGACCTTGATACCGTGACCAAGAAGTACGACGGTCTTGACGGCACCGAGCTCGCCATCTCTGAATCCCAGGAGCGCATGGCCTGCGCCGTCGCCGACGGTGACGTCGAGGAGTTCATGGGCTACGCCGCCGAGGAGAACCTGGAGGCAACCGTTATCGCCGAGGTTACCGCCGAGCCGCGCATGCGCATGGCCTGGAACGGCGTCGCCATCGTCGATCTGTCCCGCGAGTTCCTCAACTCCAACGGTGCGCCCAAGCACCAGGTCGCCCACGTCTGCGCCCGCAGTGTGTGGCAGCCCAGCTGGGCCGGTACCACGCTCGCCGAGCGCATGACCTCGCTCGTCACCGACCTCAACGTCGCTTCCAACAAGGGCCTTTCCGAGCGCTTCGACTCCACCATCGGCGCCGCGACCGTGCTTATGCCTTTTGGCGGCAAGACGCAGCTCACCCCGAGCTCGGCCATGGTCGCCAAGTTCCCCGTGGACGGCGAGACCACCACGGCGAGTGCCATGGCATGGGGCTTCAACCCCTATTTGATGGAGGCCGACCAGTTTGCGGGCGCCTACCTGTCCGTGGTCGAGTCCATCGCCAAGCTCGTTGCCGCCGGCTTTGAGCACAAGCGCGCCTACCTCTCCTTCCAGGAGTACTTCGAGCGCCTGCGCACCGAAGCAGAGCGCTGGGGCAAGCCCATGGCTGCCGTCCTGGGTGCCCTTATGGCCCAGGTCGACCTGGGTGCCGGCGCCATCGGCGGCAAGGACTCCATGAGCGGTTCGTTTGAGGACGAGGCCGGCGAGCTCAACGTTCCGCCGACCCTGATCAGCTTCGCCGTCGCCGTGGGCAAGGCCGCCCGCGCCGTCTCGCCCGAGTTCAAGGGCCTCACGCACCGCGTCGTCCGCATCGCCCCCGCCACCTATGGCGAGGACTACCGCCCCGATGCTCAGCAGCTGCTCGCCGCGTTTGACGCCGTCGAGGCGCTCACTGCTACCGGCAACGCCCTGGCCATCTCCACGCCCGGCTACGGCTGCGGCGCCGAGAGCCTCTTTAAGATGTGCGTCGGTAACCAGATCGGTATCGAGCTTGCCGAGGATGTAGACGTGGAGAGCCTCTTCACCCCGCTCTACGGCAGCTTTATCGTCGAGCTCGCCGATGACGCCGAGCTGCCCGAGGTCGCCGACGGCGTTGTCGTCGAGCCCCTGGGCACCACCGTCGAGGGCTATGTCATCGACACCGGCTCCGAGGTCATCGAGCTCTCCGAGCTCCAGGAGGCCTGGGAGAGCGGCATCGAGGGCGTCTTTGCCTACCGCAGCGCCGACGAGACCCCCGAGGTCGAGACCATCGACTTCCGCGCCAAGGATATCCACGTGTACGGCGGCGCCAAGATCGCCCGCCCGCGCGTGATCATCCCCGTGTTCCCCGGCAACAACTGCGAGTACGACAGCGCCCGCGCCTTCCGTGCCGCCGGTGCCGAGGCCGACACCTTCGTGATCAACAACCTCACGCCCGAGGCCGTCGCCGAGAGCACCCGCGAGCTTGCCCGCCGCATCCGTGCAAGCCAGATCGTTATGATCCCCGGCGGCTTCTCGGGCGGCGACGAGCCCGACGGCTCCGCCAAGTTCATCACGGCGTTCTTCCGCGCTCCCGAGGTCACCGAGGCAGTCCGCGACCTGCTCAAGGCCCGCGATGGCCTGATGCTGGGCATCTGCAACGGCTTCCAGGCCCTGATCAAGCTCGGCCTGGTGCCCTACGGCGACATCGTCGACGCCACGCCCGATACGCCCACGTTGACGTTCAACACCATCGGTCGCCACCAGAGCCGTCTGGTGCGCACCCGCATCTCGTCCAACTTGTCCCCGTGGCTGTCGCAGTGCAGCCTGGACGACCCCTACACCGTCGCCATCAGCCACGGCGAGGGCCGCTTTGTCGCCAATGACGAAGTGCTCGCCCAGCTGATCGCCAACGGCCAGGTCGCCACGCAGTACGTGGGCGAGAACGGCAAGCCCAGCATGGATCTCTCCGTCAACCCCAACGGCTCCGCACTCGCCATCGAGGGCATCACGAGCCCCGACGGCCGCGTCCTGGGCAAGATGGGCCATGCCGAGCGTCGCGGCGACAACCTGTACCGCAACGTGCCCGAGCATGTCCCCGGCGATAAGTTCATGCCGATCTTTGAGAGCGGCGTGGCCTACTTCGCTTAAACCTTTCCCATCGGGTACAATCCCCTCGGGTAACAACACCCGCCACCGACACATCCGGTGGCGGGTTCTTTTTTGCTTCGCGCATGCAGGAAGGACATCATGGAAAGCCGCAAGCCGTATCTCGCCACCCTGCCCGGACTCATCCTGGGCTGTCTTGTTTGCTGTGCACTCTGGGGATCGGCCTTTCCCTGCATCAAGATCGGCTACGCACTCTTTGGTATCCCGGCGCACGATAGCGCCTCGCAGCTGCTCTTTGCGGGCTTGCGCTTCACGCTTGCCGGCGCCCTGGTTATCGTTGGGATGAGTGCGGCCCAACGCCGCCCCCTCATTCCGCAGACTCGCGACATCAAGCCCATCTTTGTCTTGTCGCTCTTCCAGACTATCGGGCAGTACTTCTTTTTCTATCTGGGCCTCTCGCGCGCCAGCGCCATGTCGAGCTCCATCATCGAGGCCAGCGCCAACTTCCTCGCAATCCTCTTTGCCGCCCTGGCATTTCACACCGAGAAGCTCAATACGGCCAAGGTGCTTGGCTGTGCGCTGGGCTTTGCCGGCGTCGCGCTCGTCAACCTCTCGGGCGCAGATGGCACCTTTGGCTTCAGGCTCGATGGCGAGGGCTTTATCCTAGCCTCCACTGTCGCGGGTGCTCTTTCGACCTGCCTGATCGGCATCTTCTCGCGCAAGCACGACGGCGTCTTGCTTGCCGGGTGGCAGTTCTTGGTCGGCGGCCTGGTCCTCACCGTCATCGGCTTTTTGATGGGTGGCGTGCTCTCCCCCACGGCGATTGTCCCCGCCATCGTGCTCATCATCTACATGGCGCTTATCTCCGCGGTCGCCTACTCGCTGTGGTCGCGCCTGCTTGCCGTCAACCCCGTCAGCCGCGTCTCGGTCTTTGGGTTTATGAACCCGGTCTTTGGCGTACTGCTGAGCGCACTGCTGCTTGGCGAGGGCGCCGGCACGAGCCCCGTTACCGTCATCGTTGCCCTGCTCTTGGTCTGCAGCGGCATCATCATCGTCAACAAACCCAAAAAAGCCTAGCGAACTGCCCTTATTTAGCAGAGAGATTCACATACTTTAGTTTAATGGAGTACATCGGTGAGCTGAAGGCCACCACGCACGCAAGCGTGCGCCCCTTTTTCTAGCGTATCTGGACGCCGGCTTTCTTTTTCTCGGCCTTGACACGGTAGAGCTCCGCATCGGCAGCGCGAAGCAAGTCTTGCCAGGTATCGACGCCATCACCAACCCGTGCGTAGCCGATGGACATCCGCAACAGATACGGAACCTCGGCGCGCGCGAGCTCATCGTTGATTGTCGCGCACAGATGCATGATATCCTGTTCCGCCACTGCCTTTTGGAGCACCACGAACTCATCGCCACCATAACGTGCGATAAAGCCGCCAGACGCCGAGCAGACCTCTTTGAGCGCAGCAGATATGACCTGGAGGGCATGGTCGCCCTCCACATGTCCATAGCGATCGTTAATCTGCTTAAAGCCGTCAGCGTCCATCATGAGCAGATACGCATCTTCGGCCTGATCCACATTTGAGAAGAGCGACGGCATATAGGTCTCAAAACGGTTGCGATTGTTGAGGCCAGTCAACGGGTCGGTCGAGATGAGCTGCTCCTGGTAGACGATGTAGAGCAGCAACATGCTAATCATTATGCCGACACAAAGGCCGGGCACCGAGTATACGACCTGAAAGGTACCGCCCACCAGGGCCGGAATGGCGAAAAATGCCAAGGTTCGATAGATGGCCTTCGTCTGCAGGCTCTCGACCCTGCGAGATTGCACAAATGCATGCAGGGACGTATGTATAACGTAACAGTAGCTGACGATGGGCTGGATCATATAGGCAAAGCCGCGACGATACACGCCCTGCGAATCGATATAGAACAGGGCGTGCGTCCAGTAACTGGTAAACGCCAGCACGACCACCAGAGCCGTAGGCAACGCTACAAGCACCACCCTATAGCGCGAGGTCAAAAGGCGAGAACCCTGCACCGTCTCGGAATAGATAAACCAAATGAGACACGCGATAGCAAAGAGCGAAAACGAAACCGCGTTGGAAATCCAGTTGGCAGCAATGCCCAACGTGCCGTCCACACCGTCCGAAAGCGTCCAGATCATATCGAATAATATGTACGCGGCAGAGGTGTAGCCAAGCATGCTAAACAATAGCTGCTGGGTGCTCGAGAACAAGGAGCGACGACTTCGCACGGCAAGCCCGATAAGAACAATCATGCATAGCACGAATATCTCAATCTTGAGTGCCTTAACCACTAGCGCCATCCCTTCAATACCCAAGTGGTCAGAATCGCCCAATTCGAATCAGGGCAATAAACACCCCTTTACTCCACAGGGGTAAAGGGGATAATAGCAGAGCGCCCGAACATCACTGCAAAACAGTTTCTGTTCGGGCGCCCATACGGCGCGAATTGCACACGCCGGCATCATTGATGGGTATCGATTGCTACTCGCCATCGATGTCAGTCGCGACGGCCTCCTCTATGGCCTCGACACCGACAGGCGACAGATCCTCCTTGCCTTGGCAGAACTTCTTGTCGACCCAGCCAGTCAGAATCGGAGCCATGATCGCCGTGATGATAACGGCGGTGGCGATCTGAGCGTACGCGATGGGCGCAAGCTCGGCGTAGCGCGGTGCGACCTCGGCGAGGGCAACCGGTGTGGTCATAGCCGTGCCGGCGATGGTGGAGCAAGCCACAGCGGCCTTGCCATTGCCGCCGCACAGACGCTCGAACGCAAAGGTGATGGGACCGACGACAAACAGCGTGACAAGGCCCAGCAAGATGCCGGAAATACCGCCGGTGATAAAGCTCGACAGGCTCATGGACGCACCGAGCTGAAATCCGATGACGGCAATCGCGGGATTGGCACCGGGAACCAGCAGGTTCTTGATAAACGGGAACAGGTTGCCCAGAACCATGCCAATAACGAGTGGCAAGATGGAGCCGATAATGGTGCCAATGGGAATGTTGGCGAGGCCGGAAACACCGAGGATGATCATCGTGACGGCGGGGCCAGCCGTAAAGAACAGGATACCGACGGCGCCCTGCTCAGACTCATCACCGAACTCGCCCATGATGCCCGTATAGAGCGCCATGTTGCAAAACGTGATGCCGCCGATGATAGACACGGAGCTCAGACCCAGGAAGTTGTCGTTAAAGAAATATGCCACGCCCAGGCCGAGAGCCGCTGCGACGACCAGCTTGGGGATCAGCACGACGATACCGGTCTTGATGGCACCCGGCGTGGACTTAAAGCTGATGCCGGCGCCCACAAACAGCAGGATCGCGGCGACGATGGCATTGGAGCCACCGCGGCAGGCAGCCGTAAAGAAGCCGCCGATCTCAAAAACCTGCGGGCAGAAGGTGTTGAGCAAAAGACCGACGATCATCGGATAGATCATGATGTCGCCCGGGATGCGCGGGACCTTGAATTTCTTTTGCTCGTTGGCGGTCGCTTCCTGTGCCATGAAACCCCCATTTCCGCTGACGGGGTACAAAAGCCCACGTCACGCTTTGCTACAGTAAAGTTTGACCATGGTACCAGAAGAAATAGACCAGCTCGGTGAAAAACTCGACAAGTTGGGATGGAACGAGATTCGGCGCCCGCGACGCC
Source organism: Collinsella sp. AM31-2AC (assembly GCF_003469285.1). NCBI lineage: Bacteria > Bacillati > Actinomycetota > Coriobacteriia > Coriobacteriales > Coriobacteriaceae > Collinsella > Collinsella sp. AM31-2AC. The sequence goes on along the minus strand of NZ_QSJB01000004.1, from coordinate 115,723 downwards.
ACCCCTATATAAGGCTCAAGACGATATAGAACACGATTCCCGAAACGCAGCACCACAGCATCGACTTTGTCTTGATTGCCACCGCCACGACGCCGGCAGCCGCAATCCAGGGAACCAAGGCAGGCCAAAGTCCCGCGTCGAACGCGCCGGGGCTCACCAAGTCGTTGGCGACCAGCGCGGCAAAGGCAGCGGGCGGGATATAACCCAGGGCCTCGGTAATGCGGGGCGACAGCGTTCTCCCGCGCAAGGCGAACGCCGGCGCGATGCGAAAGAACGCGATAGCAGCCCACGACGACAGCCACAGAACCAAGAACTCGTTAACGGGCATCGCGGGCACCTCTTCCGTCAAATACGGCATCGCACGCCAGCGCAATGGCAATGCCGACCACGACGCTTGCCGGCACGGCAATATTCGTGAGGCCCAAGAACTTGCATACGGCGACGGACACCGCGCCCGAAACCGCCGCGACAACGTTGCCGCGCGACAGCCGCTGCGAAAAGAGTAGACAGATAAAGAGCGACGTGCAGACAAAACTCGCAATAGCGGTGGGAACATCGACAACGGCACCGACGATGGCACCCATCGTGCACGAAGCGCCCCATGTCGCGATGAGGATCACGTTGAGCACAAAGGATTCGCGCGGGCCCCAATCCTCCCCCTCAACCAGCTTGGCAAGCGAGATGCCGTATGCCTCCTCGGTGAGCGTCGCGGCAACAGCCAGCGTCTGACGCTTCGAGGCGCCCGCCAGATGGGGTGCGATCGATGCCGAATAAAGTGCAAAGCGCGATGAGATGGCGGCGACGCTCGCGATAATCGAAGGTGCCGGTACGCCCGCCAGCCAAAGATTGCAGATCATAAACTGGCCGCTGCCCGTCACAAACGTGCTGCTCAGAGCAAAGACCATCCAGGGCTCCATTCCCGTCTGCCCCATGATCATTCCGCACGGCGCGCCTATCGCAACATAGGTAAGCATCACCGGCCAGACGGTTCTAACGATTTTGAGCACCATACGCTTCTCATCCTGACAAGGTCTCCGAGCCGCATGTAGCGACATGGCAGAATCATCATCCGACAGCAACCGAGTTCACCTACAATTGCCACCGGATCGAAAGACACAACTTTTTAGGAAGTCATTATGACAGCTATCGATCGAGACCGGGCGCGCGCGGCCTTCAAAAGCTACACCGATGCCTACGACGCCACCAATCCACGCATCGCGCTCAAAATCGAGCATACGTACCACGTGGCCGAGGCATGCGATGCCGTAGCGCGCGAGCAGGGCTGGTCGTCAGAAGATATTGACCTGGCATGGCTTTGCGGCCTGCTACACGATATGGGCCGCTTTGAGCAGCTGCGGCGCTGGGACACCTTTAAGGACGCCGAGAGCATGAGCCATGCGGCGCTGGGCATCGAGGTCCTCTTTGGCGAGAATCCCGCCGATGCACCCGCCGTAACGAGCATCCGCGACTTTATCGATGACCTGGCAGAAGATGAGCTCATCCGAGCGAGCATTGCCTATCACAGCGATTTCCGTCTACCCTCGCAGCTCGACGAGCGCACGCGGAGCTTCTGCGATATCGTGCGCGATGGTGACAAGATCGACATTATGCGCACCATCGCCGACAGCACCGTCGACACCATCCTCAAGGTTGATGAGGACACATTTCTCGCCAGCCGGTTCTCGACACCGGCACTCACCGCCTTTGACGAGCATCGCTGCGTCGCGCGTGACGAGCGCAACGAGCCGGCGGACTACCTGGTGGGGCTCATCTGCTTTATGTTTGAGCTCGTCCATCCGGCAAGCCGTGCACTGGCGCGCGAGCAAGGCGATATCTATCGCCTGCTCGACGCGCCCTTTGGCATTACGCGACCCTTTACCGACCCCGCCGCGCAGGCAACCTGGAGCCGCCTTAAGGACGAGCTGCGCCGCTGGCTGGCAAGCGCTTAGCACTCGAGCTGAGCCAGCAGTTCCTCAACGATCTCAACGGCATCGCCGACGACCTTGTACTGGGCGGCACCGAAGATGGGGGCATCCGGGTCCTCATTGATGGCGACAATGCACTCCGCCCCACCGATGCCGGCGAGATGCTGGATAGCGCCCGAGACACCGATGCTCACGAGGAGCTTGGGCGAGACCGATACACCCGTCTGGCCAATTTGGTGGCGATACTCCAGCCAGCCGGCCTCCACCACGGGGCGCGTGCAGCCAAGCTCGGCACCCAGAGCCTCGGCAAGCTTTCGCATCAGCGGTAGGTTTTTCTTGGAGCCGATGCCGCGGCCCACCACGACTAGACGCTCGGCATCGGCAATTGAGGCCTGCTGTCCCCACTCCTCGGCGGGAATCGAGATCTCGACACGGGCCTTAACGTCATCCGCTAGCACTACCTGGGCAATCGTGCCGGAGCGGCTATAGTCAAACTCGGGCGCCTTAATGATGCCGGGGCGCACCGTTGCCATCTGAGGACGGTGGTTGGGGCAGATAATGGTGGCCATCAGGTTGCCGCCAAACGCCGGGCGCGTCTGCTGCAGCAGACCCGTCTCCGTATCCATCGAAAGCACCGTGCAATCGGCCGTAAGGCCCGTCTGCAAGCGCACGGCCACACCGGGCGCCAGCTCGCGACCAAAGGCGGTCGCGCCGTACAGAATGGCCTCGGGCTTGCGCTCGGCTACCAAATCGCAGATCAAGCGGGCGTAGACCTCCGCGTCGTTCTGACGCAGGCGCTCGTCACGACAGACCAGAACTTCGTCCGCACCGGCGCAAATCAGATGCTCCAGGTCCCCGAGTGAGCCCTCAGGGCTCATGCCGACCAGTGCCACCAGACGGCAGCCGCGGGCATCGGCAAGCTCGCGCCCCTTGCCCATGAGCTCGAAGGCCACGGATGCAACGGCATCGTGCTCGTCAGTCTGCACGAAGATCCAGATGTCTCGATATGCGTCAAGGTCTGCCGCGCCGGCGGCCTCGTCGCGCTCAATCGAGATGGCGTTGACGGGGCAGGCGTCGACGCACCCACCGCACAGGATACAGCCGTCGGTTACGCGGGCACAGCGATTGGGGCGCTCACCCTCCACCACAATGCCGCCCGAGGCGCAGGCGCGAACGCAGCGACCGCAGCCGATACAGGCTTCGCCATCGATAATCAGCCCGCTCATCTATGCCATCCCCTCGATAATCTTGGCAAGTTTTACCGCCTGCTCGGACGCCGTTCCCTCAACGGCCTCGCACGTTTGGTCACGGTCGGGCACAAACGAGCGCACGACCTGCGTCGGTGATCCGGCAAGGCCGCAACGCGAGGGATCGGCGTTTACGTCGGCAGCGCTGGCCACACGCACGTCTGCATCCTCGGCCGCGCGAATACCGGCAATACTCGGCATGCGCAGCTGGCCAATCTCCTTGGCGGTCGTCATCGCACACGGCATCTCCAGGTACACCGTCTCCTCGCCGGCATCGCAGCCGTGGACGAGCGCCAGCGAGCCACACGTCGTAAATCCCGCGCTCTGCACACAGCTCACGTCGGTCACGCAGGGGACCCCAAAGGCGCCGGCCAGCTCGGGGCCGATCTGGGCCGTATCGCCGTCCACTGCCATCTTGCCGCAGATGAGCAGGTCAAAGTCCTCATCGAGTGCCTCGATGCCGCATTTGAGGGCATAGGTGGTGGCTAGGGTATCGGCGCCCGCAAAGGCTCGGTCGGTCAGCAGCAGCGCGTCGTCGGCACCGCGGGCGATGCAGTCGCGCAGCAGCGACTCGGTCGCGGGGATGCCCATCGACACCACCGTTACGCGCACGTCCATGCCAAAGCCGATAAAGTCGTCTTTCAGCGCCAGCGCGCATTCCAAAGCGCTCGCATCAAAGGGATTAATGACCGCCTGCTTGCCATCGCGCACGATGGTATTGGTCTTGGGGTCCATCTTGACCTCGGTGCTGCCCGGCACGGCCTTGACGCACACCACCATATGGAAATCGCTCATCTTCACGCGCCCCCTTTCTGGACGAGCTCATCCAAGAGCTTCTCCGCAAACAGGTTGCCGCGACCCAGCTGCCCGTCGGGATCGAGCTGGAGCTTGAGCCGCGCCGACTCGACCATGGCCTCGTGACCGTACATCGTCTCCAAGAAGCCCGCCTTGATCTTGCCGACGCCGTGTTCTGCGGAGACGGCGCCGCCCATGGCCGTGACCTCGGAAGCCCACTGGGCAAAGAGTTCTCCGCCGCGGCGATAATCCTGCGCATCGCGCGGCAGGATGTTCACATGCAGATGGTTGTTACCGATGTGCCCCCAGGCGGCAGATTCAAGCCCACTTTCGGCCAACGTGCGGCGATAAAGGGCGATGACATCGGCAAGGCGTGCATTGGGCACCGACATATCCGATCCCAGCTTGGTAATGGTGGGGTCGGTGCGGCGACGCTCGTCGATGAGCATGTTGACGCTCTCGGGCACCGCGTGGCGGAAGAACCGCTGGCACTCGCGATCGACTTCGGTGCGGGCGACCCATGTCGCATCGTCGCGGCCGCCCGCAAGCTCCAGCACCCATCCCAAGTGGTACAGCTCCTCGGTCGCCTGCGCCTCGTCATCGCAATCGAGCTCCACGTAGACACATACCTTGGCCTCTTTGTCGAGCGCCGGCAGCGAGGCAAACGCCGTCGACTGCTCGCGCTGGCGACGTAGAATATCCAGGGCGCCAGCATCGAAGTACTCGATGGCAGCCGCATGGGACAGGACAGGGCGCACGGAATCGGTAAAGGACACCGCCTTGTCCTCGCTATCGAAAAAGCAACTCACACCCCAAACGACCGCAGGCGCCGCCTGCAGGGCAATCTCGAGCTCGGTGATAACGCCGAGCGTGCCGCACGCGCCGATAAAGAGGTCGATGGCGTCCATATCGTCCGCAACGAAATAGCCTGAGGCATTTTTTGTCTCGGGCATGGTATAGCCGGGAAGATCGAGCTCGAGCGTACGGCCCTCTGCCGTCACGAGCGACAGGTGGCGGCCCTGGGCAAAAGCCTCGCCGCGCTGAAGCTCAAGCAAATCGCCATCAGCCAGCGCGACGTGGAGTCCCGTGATATGCGGGCGCATGGGGCCGTAAGCGTAGCTGCGGGCGCCGGAGGCGTTGCATGCCGCCATGCCACCTAGACAGGCAGATGCCTCGGTGGGATCGGTGGGAAAGAACTGCTCGGGGGACTCTTGGAACTCCTCGTAGGCCTCAAGCGATGCCTGGTCCCAACCAGCGGTCGGCAGTACCTTCTTGCTCAGCTGCTTACGCAGCTCCGAGAGCACAACGCCCGGCTCCACGCGCAGCAGAAATTGGCCTTGTTCATCGCGGCGAAGGCCCAAGTAGCGATTCATACGGGAAGTATTGAGGATATGCCCACCGTGGGGCACGGCACCGGCGGCAAGGCCGGTTCGGGCGCCCTGAACCGTTACCGGGACACGCTCGGCATGAAGCGTTTCCAAAATGGCACGGACCTCGTCTTCCGTTGTCGGAAACGAGATGCTCGATGCTTCGCCCGATGCACGAGATTCATCGCGGCCATACTCTTCGAACTCATCGGTGAAGGGTTTAATGGTTGCAGACACGCGAACTCCCCCTTTAGCTAACTACAGTGTTTGCAGGGAGATGTTACCGCATCGTTTCGTCGACGTGTTCGAGACCGTCTCCATAATTGGCGATTTTTACGTTTGTGCAATTCGGCGAACGGCAAGGCTTCCTCGGCAGACGATGCTTTTGACACATATCGCCCCGCCGTCGCCGACCGCTCGATTGTCGCTCGAAAAAAGTTGAAGTAATTTTTTCCACCTTTTACCTGCGGAGATGTCAATCCGTCAAGCATTTGGTCAGAAATTGGTCAAGTAGCGGCTGATACGGTCGGCGTCGACAGCCAAAACCGATAGAAGTTTGGCCCCAGAAGCAGGGAGGTTCCCATGGCATATTACTGGCCCCAGTACGGCGTCGCCATCGAGGTCGACGACGATCCCTATCTCCTGCCTTTCGACGAAGAGGCGTTCCCCGATACGGCGGTCTACCACGTCACCACCGATGTTATCTGCGACCCCGAGTCGTTCTCGGCGCTCGCCCACCACATCGCGCGTATCCACGACATCGAGCTCCCTCACGACTTTGACGAGCTCATCTACTCGCGCCGCCTGATGCTTCACATGCTCTTTGGAGCGGACCCGTCCACGTTCGCACGTGTCTACACCACCAAGGACGCCGCATGAGTGCGAAGAAGCCGCCCCGCCTTGCAGGACTGGGGCGTCGCAAGAAACTCGTCGTTGTCTGCCTGGCTATCGTCTGCGCCCTCATCGCCGTAGGGCTATACGCCTGGCAGTCGCAGCCCGTGCCCGAAGCGGGCGCCTCAGTCACGACGGCAGAGGGTAAATCGCGACAAGAAATCCAAGATGAGCTCGATGTCATCGTCCGCGACAACATGATGACGATTTCGGTCGCGCCGGTCGCTCAGCTACAGGAGGACGGCAAGCTGCGCGTCAACGTGCAAAACGTCCAAGACAATAAATTTCCCCAGCGATTCCGCGTCATCCAAAACGACGAGACCATGTACGAATCCGGTGTGGTCGAGACCGGCAAGACAATCGAGACGTGCCCCGCCGGCGACATCAAAGAAGGCGAGGCGTACATCGAGATCCAGGCACTCGATGCCAAGACCCTCGACAGCCACGGCAATCCGACACGTGTCAAGGTACGGGTTGGGCAAGCCGAGAACTAGCTTTTTCGGCCGACGCGGCACCGCACGCAATTCACCAGCATTCGTCCAATCATCGCGGGGACGGCCCGCGGCGAATAGAAAGGAACGACCATGGACATCACCAGGAACATGAACGGAGCCAGAGCGCTCGTCGTGGGCGCAGGGCTCGCGCTCGCGCTCGCAATGGGCGCCGCCCCGACGCCAGCTCTGGCAGCCGGGCGCGTTGGAACCACGAAAGTAATGGTCAGGACCGAGATCGACAACGTAGAGTTCAAAGTTCCGACGGTTATTCCCTTCGTCGCCAAGGCCGACGGCACGCTTCAGGGCCCCTCAGAAGACGCGACCACCATCGACAATCATTCGGCCTACGGCATCCATGTCACCAACATGAAGATCGACGCCATGAACACCTGGACCATTGCCGCCGACGCCAAGGCCGGAACCGCGCAGAATTCCATCGACTTTAAGGTCGGCCCCGACGGCGCACTCCAGAACGCCAGCGCCGCAATGCAGGAGACGGGCCTCGATCTTTCCAAGAATGCAGCCTTCGACATGGGCTACCAGGGCATTGCCGGCGGCACGGACAAAATTAAGCTCAAGACAAGCGGAAACGTCGCCCGCGTCACGCGCGACATCTTCCGCGTAACCGGCGAAGGCGATCAGGTTGCAACGATCACCTGGACGGTCGAGCCCGGTGCGCACACGGCATAAGGCCGTCGCCCTGGCCGCCGCCGTCAGTATCCTAGCGTTTGGGCCAGCCATGGCCTTTGCCCAGCAAGAACAGGCGCAGGCCGCCACGCAGGTGACGGTCGACCTCTCGGAGCTCGACCGCGGCAACTGCAAGGAACCGTTGGCACAGACAGACGACAGACGATGGCTCTTGGCAGCAGGCGCCACGGCAGCAGGCGCGGGAACCGCCGGCCTCGGTCTGCACATCAAACGCAGCCAGAAACGAAACACGGACAGGCCGCACTAAATTAGCTAAGGAGACCCCATGGCATCGAAGAACCTTTTGCCCGTCGTCGCACTCTGCGGCGCGCTCGCAACCGGAACGCCTGTCGCCGCTTGGGCGACTCCCGTCATGGCAGACTCCTTACCAGCAGCCCTAAGCTCCGCACCAAATCCGTCGAGCGCCATTGCGTGCAAGCGTTTTTCGTTCGCACAGGCCGCAATCTCAACCTCGGGATGCCTTCGTCGTAATACGGACGGCTCGATAGTCGTGGATATCAATCGTTCGAACAAGGCAAACGGCTCCCAAGCGGGGTGCGCCGTCTGCACGTGGCGCTCGATTGCGCTCGATGCAGATGGCGATCCGTGCGATTTGGGGTTGCGCATCGATATCGCTTCGGTCGATGACTCGGCGAACGGAGCGAAGGTCGCCTTCGACGGTGCGTTTTTCGAGAAAGGAGGCGGTATATGTCTGGGCTGCACCGCCGCGAATGCAGACGATGTGCAGCCCACCCTCTCATTCACGGCATCGCTGCGGCTGACCAAGGCGGGCACCGATGCCATCGCGGCGGGAGAAGCATCCCTGCTGTTCTACGCCGCCAGTACCGAAGACACAGACATTCATTTCGAGAAGCCGGCCGGATCGCTCAGCCTTACGCGCGGGACGGAGGCAGGCCCTATTGCGATCGATACCCACACGCTAGGCAGGCAACGCATTCTTGCCGACCCGGCGCTTCTCGAGATGGAGTGGAACGGATCCGGAGCCGTCGGGATTGTCCCCTCCGCGCTTGACGCCAAGACGCTCCCCTCAAACGACGAACCCATCAACGCAACCATACAAGAAGAGAGCACGGACAAAGAAGCAGGTGCGGGCGACACGCCGTCGCCGACAAACAGCGTCCCAGCTTCTTTCGAAGCACCGAATGAGCCCGCTACCGGTCCAAACGATCCCGAGCTCGCGGACAGTCTGGGGCTTACTGATCCTCAGGAGATCGATGAAGGTAACTGCTGCGTGCTTGCCGCCCTCGACCACACAGAGGTCATCGATGCTGCAAACATCGAAGTTGCCGCCGCCAATCAGCCCGTCCGCAAGTCGGCCATCATCGCATTTCCCGAATCCATCGAAGTCGTCTATTTGCCATCGGGCGAGGTCGTGGCCCCAACGCTGCTCACCTTGTTGGGCGCCAAGAATACTCGAAACGAAATTAAAAAGGTCACGGTTGTCGACCCTGCAACCACCGCTAAACTGCGTCTATACGCCGTTGCCCCAGACGGAGGCAAGACCTTGGAATTCGATGGCGACACACTTCTAGCCTGGCGACGTCTGGACATTATGCAAGACGTCTCGTATCAGATCGAACTCGAAGGGTTTGATCGTGCCCGCGATGCCAATATCATCGCCGCGGCTATTGAATCCCCGCAGCGGCTTATGACACTGCGCTTTGACTACTACCCCTATGTCCCGACAACCACCTGAGGCTTAAATGCTGCGCATCATTCCTAATACCACTTATATAACGTATTAGATGAGTCGCGATGTGCCTCGCATTTCGTTCTGCTACGATTGCCACGTTGGCATCAATACAGGAGGGCTCATGCCGGGCTTGGGAACAATCATCAACGTTGCGCTTTTAGTTGCGGGCGGTCTTTTGGGATTAGCGGGCGGCCGCTTCATTACACCGCGCATCCAAGACACGCTCATGAAAGCATCGGGGCTGTGCGTCCTGTTTATCGGCCTGGGCGGCACCATGCAAAAGATGCTCATCATCGATGGAAAGGCGCTAGCGACCACCGGTACCACCATGCTCATCGTCTCATTTGCGCTCGGTTCGCTCATCGGCGAGGCCATCAACTTGGAGGCCTCCATCGAGAACCTTGGCGAATGGCTCAAGCGCAAGACTGGCAGTGAGGGCGATAACGAGTTCACCAACGCTTTTGTCTCGACTTCACTCACCGTGTGCATCGGCGCCATGGCCATTGTGGGATCGATCCAGGACGGCCTGCTCGGCGACTGGTCAACGCTTGCCCTCAAGGGCGCACTGGACTGCATCATCGTCTGCACCATGACGGCCTCGCTTGGCCGCGGCTGCATCTTCTCCGCCCTGCCCGTCGCCGTGTTCCAGGGGACGATCACGTTGTTTGCCGGCGCGCTCTCCCCCATCATGACCACAGCAGCCCTCAACAGCCTTTCGCTCGTAGGCTCCATGCTCATCTTCTGCGTCGGCGTCAACCTCATCCGTCCTCAGACCTTCCGCACGGCCAATATGCTTCCCTCCGTCGTCATCGCCGTCATATACGCCCTCCTGTTCTAAATCTATCAACGCAGCGGTATCTCGAACATCTGTTTGATGCTGTGCTATGATATGAGGTCACCGTAGCTGCGTTCGAGAGGAGGAGCGGTGGCCGACCAGGACATCAAGATGCTCATCGAGCGCATTATGGCCGAGGCCCGGACCCATCAGTCCGCCCGCTTCTCAAACGAAACCTACGCAGACGAGCCGATTCTCAAAACCGGGCGACAGATGCAGAATTTCCTCCCCGACCAGTACCGTAAAATGCGCGAGATATCGCGCTGGCAGGATGACCCCAAGGGCGGTGCGGGCCGCTGGCTTTCGGAAGCCGAGCTTTTTTACCGCCAGGGCCTGCTGATGGCCGGCTTTGAGGACGACTGTCCCTACAACGGCACCTTTAAGTCGTACTTTCCCACCTACAACGCCATGAGCGACCGGCAACTGCGCGGCTACTTTACCTGGCGTGCCCAAGTGCGCCGCGGAACCGTCGAGGAAACGTCTACGTCCTTTGCCTTTCTGTATCTCTATGAGCTGATCTGCGGCATTGGCGTAGATAATCCACTCGATGGTTTTAACAAGATCAAGGCTTTTTGGGATGTCTATCGCGCCTTCGAGCCCGGCATCGACCGGTTTGCGCGCGTGTGGCTGCAAGATTACGCCGTGTTCCACGGGCTCGACCCCAAGCTGCTTCGCGACTCTAAAACCGTCATGTTCGATAACGCCCTTATCGAACTGCGGCGCGCGGCACGAGACCTTGTACCGGCACCGTCCGGCCAGACCCCTAAGCGTCGCAAAACCTCCGAGCCCACGCTCCCCCTTCCGCCCGATGAGGTGCGCGAGGAGCGACTCATGGCCGCCATCAACGCCCTCTCCACGTACAACCTAAGTAGCTCGCGGCTCGACCGCAGCCACCACCGCGATCTGCGCCACGTGGCGTGCGCCATGTATGTCCGCATGGCGCGCTACTATGACACGCACCGAAAGACCGGCATCGTGGCAAGTTTATTTGGGGAGGAGACGGCAATGCCTTACACCATGTTTGCCTCGGCCGTATTCTTTGCGCCCGAGCGCCACGAGGACTGCGAATACCGTCTGGACCCCATCCATATCTACCGTTGCCAAAACGGTTTTTGGGAATGCATGCGGATTCACGGCAGCAGACAAAAGAGCAGCAAACTTGGCGAGATGATGCGCGCCTGCGACCAACGCCTGCGCCTGGCCCTGGACCCCGCCCATCCCCTGAAGGAAGAAAAGGTCCCCAAATATCTGGCCAAGATTATCGATGACGAGATTGTGGCATGGCTTTCGTGGGACGCCGCACACCAGCCCGTCAAGATCGATATCGATTTGAGCCAGCTGGGGCACATTCGGAGTGCTGCCGCACAAACGCGCGAAGCGCTTTTGATCGACGAGGAACGCGAGGACGGCGCGTCCGCAGAAGCCGAGGCAGCGGACTCAGGGCAACCGGAAGCCGAGCCCGTAGCCGACGCGATGGTCGAGGCGGTCGCGGCGGTCGCAGGGCAGGACGAGTCCGACGAGCCAACCATATCCACCGAACAGTTTGGTGTCGTGGCACCGCTTCTCGCGCCGACGCCCGCGTTCGCAGCTGCTACGCCCGCTGACGCCACAAACGAACTCGCGCCCGCCGCAGACGCCTATCTTCGAGCACTACTCGAGCAAAACGCAGCGCAGACGGCATCGGCGGTGGCGCAGTCGGGCAAGAGTGAGGACATGCTTGTCGATACCATCAACGACGCGCTCTTTGACCTGGTGGGTGACACCGTAATTGAATTTGGCGCGGCAGGGCCGCAGATTATCGAGGACTACGAAGCAGACGTGAGAGGATACCTAGACCATGAGTGATACCGCATCCGCAGCACCTCGCGTGCCCAAGCGCGTCGCTGCCGTCATTCTCAACTCGCTCAAGGGCGGCGTGGTCCCGCGCATCGGCCTTCCTTACATCACCGTAGGGCGCGAGGTCGAGATCCGCGCCCTGCTCACCGATCTGAGTCTCATCGCCGACGGTGGCGCGAGCTTCCGCTTTCTGGTCGGTCGTTACGGCGCCGGCAAGAGCTTTTTGCTCCAGACTATCCGCACGCACGCCATGGGCGAGGGATTCGTCGTCGCTGATGCCGACCTGTCGCCCGAGCGCCGCCTGCAGGGCGGTCAGGGACAGGGTCTTGCCACCTACCGCGAGCTCATCCGCAATATATCGACCAAGACGCGCCCCGAGGGCGGTGCGCTCAACCTTATTCTGGATCGCTGGGTCGCCTCGTGTGCCGACGTCGACGAGTCGGTCGTCAATGCCCAACTGGCCCCGCTCGAGGAGATGGTCCACGGCTTCGACTTCACCCGCATGCTCCGCCGCTATCGCATGGCCGCATCCGGGGGCGACGAAGAGACCATGAGCCGCGTGACCAAATGGATTCGCGGCGAATACCGCACCAAGAGCGAGGCACGCGCCGAGCTGGGCTCCTCGACCATCATCAGCGATGACGACTGGTACGACTACGTCAAACTCATCGCGCGTTTTTTGGTTTGCAGTGGCTACAAGGGCATGCTGGTGCTCATCGACGAGCTCGTGAATCTGTATAAGATTCCCAATGCCATCACGCGCCAGTACAACTACGAGAAGATCCTGACCATGTACAACGACACACTTCAGGGCAAGGCACAGTACCTGGGCATGATCATGGGCGGCACGCCAACCTCCATCGAAGACCGCCGCCGCGGCGTGTTCTCCTACGAGGCTCTGCGCAGCCGACTCGCTCAGGGTCGCTTTGCGCGCGAGGACCTTAAGGACATGCTCGCACCCATCATCCGCCTGCAGCCACTCACCTACGAGGAGCTGCTGGTGCTCATCGAAAAACTCATGCAGATCCATGCCGGCTACTTTGGCTGGACGCCCACGCTTGCCGAGAACGACTTGGTGGACTTCCTCAAGATCGAGTTCGGTCGCGTGGGAGCCGACACGCATCTGACGCCGCGTGAAGTCATTCGTGACTTTATCGAGCTGCTCGACATCCTATGCCAAAACCCCGACGCCAACGTGGCCGAGCTGCTGCAAAGCGTCGGCGGCGACGCGCTGGCGCCGGCAGCCGCAACAGGCGACACCGATACCGCAGGCGGCGACCGTAACTTCGCCGAATTCACCATCTAACCTGCCAAAAAGGGACAGGTTTATTTTGGCAGGCTCTATCTGGGCAAACGTTGAAGCAGTAATGCAGCAAGCCACTGCCCGCCGCGTTGAGAGATTCGCTTTTGAAAGGAGGCCCCGTGAACGCCTTTGACCGCTACGCCCCGTTTATCCAAGACTTCATCTACTCCCACGATTGGGAGAGCCTACGCTCCATCCAGGTTGCAGCAGCTGATGCCATCTTTAACACGCAAGATAATGTGCTCCTGACGGCATCCACGGCTTCCGGCAAAACCGAGGCAGCCTTCTTTCCCATCCTGACCGAGTTTTGGGAGAACCCGCCCGCAAGCGTGGGCGCCCTCTACATTGGCCCCCTCAAGGCGCTCATCAACGACCAATTCGTCCGCCTCAACGACCTGTGCGAAGAAGCCGATATCCCCGTCTGGCACTGGCATGGCGATGTCTCGCAATCACACAAGGCCAAACTCATCAAAAAACCGAGCGGCATCCTACAGATTACGCCCGAGTCGCTCGAGGCGCTCCTGATCCATAAGCACATGGCGATCCCGCGCATGTTTTGCGACCTGCGCTATGTGGTTATCGACGAAGTCCATTCGCTCATGCGCGGCGACCGCGGCGGGCAGACGCTCTGTCTTATCGAGCGCCTCTCGCGCATGGCCGGCGTGCAGCCCCGCCGCATTGGCCTTTCGGCCACCATCGGCGACCCCGAGCGCACGGGCGCCTTTCTCTCGCAGGGAACGGGGCGCGACTGCGTTATCCCCCGCTTTGAGGAACCGCGCCGCGTGTGGCGCATCTCCATGGAGCACTTCTACAACTCGGGTCCCCAGGCACAGCAGCGGGGATTCGAGAGCACGGGTCCTCAAGAGGCCGAAGTGCTTGCGTGCGAGCGTATCGAGGCGGCGGCATCCGCGGCACTGCCCGCCGGCGTCCAAGACATGCGTCACAGCGGACAGCTCACACAAAAGGAGCGCCGTCAACGTCGTGAGCGGGCACGGAGCAAGGCCGCTCCCAAAGACCGTCGCACTTCCTCGGCCCCCGAGGGCGAAGTCGACATCCCACGTGCGACCGAGCAGGCGCTTCTCAACCCCACCGACACGGCACCCGACAACGTCGACCCCGGTATGGGCTATATCTTTGAGCATACGCGCGGCCGCAAGTGCCTGGTCTTTGCCAACTCGCGCGAGGAGGCAGAGGCCGTGTGCTCCATGCTGCGCAGCTACTGCGAGAGCCGGCACGAGCCCGACCGTTTTCTCATCCATCACGGCAATCTTTCGGCATCGCTACGCGAGACGGCCGAGGAGCTCATGCGCGACGAGGAGCAGACGCAGACAACCGTCACCACCTCTACGTTGGAGCTCGGTATCGATATCGGCCGCCTGGAGCGCGCCTTCCAGATTGACGCGCCGTTTACCGTTAGCTCCTTTTTGCAGCGCATGGGGCGCACGGGCCGTCGCGATCTTCCGCCCGAGATGTGGTTTGTCATGCGCGAGGAAGAGCCCGAGCCGCGCACGATGATGCCCGAAACCATTCCCTGGAAGCTCCTGCAGGGTATCGCGCTCGTACAACTCTATCGCGAGGAAAAGTGGGTCGAGCCACCCGAGCTCGATCGTCTCCCCTACAGCCTGCTCTATCACCAGACTATGTCGACCCTCGCCAGCACCGGCGAGCTCGCGCCGGCCGAACTTGCCCAGCGCGTGCTCACGCTCAGCTATTTCCACCGTGTCTCGGCAGACGATTACCGCGTGCTGCTACGTCACCTCATTAAGATCGACCATATCCAGGTCACCGAAGGTGGCGGGCTCATCGTGGGTCTCGCGGGCGAGCGCATCATCAACAACTTTAAGTTCTACGCCGTGTTCCAGGAAAACGAGGAGTTTACCGTCCGGAGCGAATCGGCCGAGCTGGGCACGATCGTTAATCCGCCCCCGCCCGGTGAGCGCATCGCCATCGCCGGACACTGCTGGATTGTCGAGGAAGTGGACTGGAAGCGCCACACTGTCTTTGCCACGCAGGTCAAGGGCCGGGTGCCGGCCTACTTTGGCGACTGCCCCGGCGACATTAACACGCATGTGCTCGAGCGCATGCGCAAGGCGCTCAACGAGCACGCGACATATCCGTACCTTATGGGTAACGCACGGGCCCGCTTGGCGCAGGCTCGTCATACGACCGAGATTTCGGGGGCGGGAACCAAGCCGCTCATTAACCTGGGCGGCGATACCTGGGTGCTCTTCCCCTGGCTGGGCAGCTACGCCTTTTTGGCGCTCGAGCGCATGCTCAAGATTAAATGTGCCGCGGAGCTGGGCCTTCGCGGGCTCGATCCGTCACGCCCGTACTTTATGCAGTTTAAGATGAAGGCCGATGAGGAGACGTTCTTTGAGGTGCTCGCCGCCGAGGCCGAGAAGGACTTCGATCCCATCGAGCTCGTCTATCCTGGCGAGGTGCCTTACTTTGACCGCTATGACGAGTTTGTTCCCGAAGAGCTCGTGCGCAAGGGCTTTGCCGAAGGCGTGCTCGACATCGAGGGTATGAAGCAGCGCGTTCTCGGCTGGCGCGACCACGCCTAAGACCAGTCTTTTTTGGGACGGGGAGACTTACTTGTCGTGAAGGACGGTGCCGAGGAAGTCGGTGTCGAAGGGCACGGCTTCGGCAAAGGCGTAGTCGCCGTCGCTGGCGATGAGCAGGTAGTTCTCCTCGCCGCCGAACTCCGTATCGCCACAAGGCGCCACCCAAGCGCGGTTGAACACCTCAAGTGCCGTGGCAACGCAATCGCGCAGGAACGTCACATCGCTCCCCTCGTTTGCGCTCACGATATTGGCAACGTAGATACCCCCGGGGTTCAGGCTGCCCCGCACCAGGCGCAGCGCCTCAACGGTCGCCAGCTCGCGCACGGGCTCGGCACCGCCAAAGCAATCGCTCACGACCACGTCGTAGCGACGATGGCCCACGATCGTCACACCCAGATACGAGCGAGCCTCGGCGGTAATCACCCGCAGGCGGTCACCCACCGCGCGCTCCAGCTCGTCCAGGTAGAACCAACGGCGCGCCAGGCGCGTAATCTCGGCATCGTACTCAATGACGTCCATGCGCAAACTCTCGTGCGACATCAGCGCAAACTTTGGATAGGCAAACCCGCCGCCGCCCAGCATGAGCATACGGTCGATACCATGCCCGTAAGCATCACGCATTGCGTCCTCGGCCTCAAACACATCGTCAAATGCACGATAGTACGCAAAGACTGGCTCCGCCCAACGATCGCCAACATAGCTCGCGCTTTGGTAGACGCCGCCCTGTACGAGCACGCGGACCTCGTCACCGCTCTCGTCGTGCACACGCTTCACACGTGCCAACCCGTTGCGGGTACGTGCGACCTGCAAACAGGCAGCACGAACAGCGACGGCGGCCGCACCAAGCGCCGCGGCTCCCAGGGCAACGCCGGCAACAACGCCAGCGGAAACACTCGGCTTGTTCATCTAGAGCTCCTTTTGCAGATAGAGACCATGGTCATAAAATCCAAGATGGCGATAGTACTCGCGTGTGCCAATCGCGCTAATCACGTTGATACGCGCATAACCCGCATCCCGGGCAATCTCGCATGCACGCTCTACGAGCAAACGCCCCAACCCGTGATGCTGCGCCGCCTGTCCCTGGTCGCCCACGCGTGCCGCCATGCCATACACGTGCACCTCGCGAATCATCGCCTCGTCCGGCGTCGTCGGCAACTCGTCCGCATGCGCGGCAACAAATGCGCGATCGGGCAGCGACAGCCGCAAAAAGCCCGCAATCTTGCCCTGCGGCGTCACCCACTGCAAAAAGCGCTCGTGCGTCACCGGCGTCTCGTACGTCACTTCTTCGTCAAGGGTCAACTCGCCCAGGTCGGCACCCGCCGTGCTGATCTCGCGATAGCGAACCTCACGCACCGTCGCACCGTCACCCCGAGCAGCCAGGCGGTTCTCAACGAGCTGACGCAGGTTGGGCTTCTTGTTGCCCACCATAATGTCGTCGGAGCTAAAGTCGCGAATCATGCGGCTAATGCGGCAGAACGCCGGCGTCACCACGATATCGTCGGCCAACACATCGAGCAGCTCTTCCTCGGTATAGGGGCGCCACTCGCCACGCTCGTAACAGCCCACCAGGCGCGAACCCTCGATGAGCGCACACGGGTAGACCTTGACCTCGTCGGGCATAAAGGCGCCCTCGGTCATAAAGCGCTCGTAGTCGCGCTTGTCACCCTCGGGCGTGGCGCCCAGCAAATTGAGCATAAAATGCGCATGGATCTTAAAGCCAAACAGGCGCGCAAGCGAAAACGCGCGCTCGATCTGCGCCACCGAAATGCGACGCTCGTTGATATCGAGCAGATGCTGGTCGAGGCTCTGGATGCCCATCTGAATCTTGGTACAGCCCAGACGACGGATGAGCGTGAGCGCCTGCGGTGTTACAGCATCGGGACGCGTTTCGATAACGAGCCCCACCACGCGATGCTTCGCCGTCTCGTTGATGCGTTGCTGCCGCTCAAGCTCTTCCATCGTCGCCGTCTGCCACTCGGCGACCTCGCCCCACGGCGTGCCGGGGCCGTACAGACAACGCACTGCGCGGTTATAGCCGCCCACAGCAGCATCCACACGCCCCTGCTCGTCGGCAACGCCGGCAGCAAGCTCGACCTCGTCGGTCGTAATGCCCGCTGCCCGATAGCGCTCGCGACGCTCCGCCACCACCGGCGGCAGGGCATCGGCGGGAGCGTCATCGAGCAGGCGCCCCGCCTCGGCACGGCTGATGCCCGGACGCGCCAACATGGGGTTTGCCGCCACGCCGGCGACGGCATCGTCATTGAGCGCACGGAAGAGCTCCGACATAAACCATGCCTGATACCCTTGCGAATAGTCGCTCCAGGTACCGCCAAGGACGATGAGCTCAATCTTGTCGGTCGCATGACCCATCTGCGAAAGCGCCGTCAGACGAGCGCTCACCTGCAGATACGGATCGAAGCAGTTTTGCTCCGCACGGGCGCACGCCGGCTCGGCATGAAGATAGCTTTTGGGCATGCGCAGGTCGTTGGGGCAAAACAGGCAATCGCCCGAGCACGGCCAGGGCTTGGTGATGACGGTAATGGTCGCCACGCCCGAGGCCGTTCGGCGCGGCTTCATACGCAGCACCTGCAGCAGTTGACGTTCCAGATCGGCATCGACATTCCACCCAGCCCAACGAGCCGGTTCCTCACGTTTAACCCGCTGGTAAAACGGCAGCAGTCGGCGCTTGGCCAGGTCGCGTTTGTCGGCACCCTCACGGCGCGCCTCGGCATGTATCAGTTTGACGAGCGCCCTGTCGTCCACGGTCTCGCCGCGGCGCAGGGCCTCGAGTATGTTCAAGATAATCTGTTCCATGCCCCCATTGTAAAGGCAAAGGCGCCAGAGCCAGTCACGGCTCCGGCGCCTCCATCAAACAGCGCGGCTACGTTTGCGGGTCTCCGAAAACCACCCATCACTCCGAATCAAACGACATGTCGCCCGAACCGACCTCAAAACGATACGTGGCAGACTTATCACCGTTGTCGAATTCAAGATTCAAAATGGTCTCGCCGTCGTAGCCAAGCGGAAGGAAATCGCTCTCGAAGTCGCCGCTGCCCAAGGTGAGGCTCGCCTTAAAACCCGTAGAGTTCGGAACCGTCATCTCCACGTCGCCCGAGCCCACGCTCACGTCCATAGACTTCGCGGGCGCCTGGTAGAGCTCGAACGTCATGTCGCCCGAACCGACCTCGGCATTCAGGGTGTCGGTCACGGTGCCCGTAAACTCAACGTCTCCCGAATTCAACGTTATATCCAGATCATGGCACGCAATGTCCGCGACCGCCAGGTCGCCCGACCCTACACTCGCCGTAATGCTCACCAGGTTATCCGCAACATCTCGCGGCAGCTCAATGGTAATTGTGCGGTCAATCGCGCGCTTATCATCGTAGTCGAACTGACTAATCTTGAGCGTAGAGCCCTTGACCTCAGCAAGGTTCCGGGTAGCCGCATCAGAGGCAGACGTCCCCTTCGCAACGCGGCCGCTTTCGATAACGCGCACCGGGCCGCCGGAGACGTGTTTGACCTCGACCGTCCCCGACGTCACATCCAAGTCGAGCGATTGGAACGCGTCTTCGTCAAAAGTCGTGCTCGAAAGCTGCTGAGGCCGAGCGGAATAGTTACCGCCATCCAAAAGATCGTCCTCGTCAAACATATCGTCCATACCAGACAAGCCAGGTACAACATCGTCGAGATCCCACGGACCATCAAAATGAATCAAAGTCCGCGAAATACCAAAGACAAGTCCGATGATGAGCACGAACGCTCCGATGCCAATGCCCAAGCGCCTCTTAGACTCATGCGAGAGCTTCATCATTCATCGCCCTCTTTGGTAATCGGCTCAGCGGTGGTCGCGGTAGCCATGTCAGCGCCAACCGCTGTGGAAACGTCCTCCCCCTTAGTCCTAGCGACCGCCGGTGCCGAACCAACCTGAATATCCCCGCGCGCCCAATCACCATCGAGTGCACGCGCCACCCAGTGATAGATGGGAATCGTGAAGAAGATCAGCGCGGCAAAGGGGCCGGCACCAAACAGGAACATCAGCAAAAAGAACAGTAGCCAACACACGGCCCAATACGGGAACGACTGGAACGGGCCCTTCACCGGAGTCGAGCCAACCGCACCGCCACTCGTCGCCTGCGCCGTAGCGGCATTGGCGGCCTGCGCACTCCAGCTTGCCGCTTGCGCCGCCTTGGCCGCAGCATCACTCGCCTGCGTTGCCGCCTCGGTAGCGCGCGCCGCCGCCTCATGGGTGCGAGCACGCTCTGCCGCCTCGGCCTCGCGCTGACGGGCGCGGTCCTCGTTCTCAAACTCGATATCGTCCTCAATCTCGTCGCTCGGATTGAGCAGCTCGTCCAGGCTCACACCATAGAGCTTGGCGAGCGAGATCAGGTTCTCGGTATCAGGCGAGCTCTCCGCACGCTCCCATTTACTGACCGCCTGGCGCGACAGCCCCAGCTTTCGCGCCAGCCCTTCTTGGCTAAAGCCTTTGCTGCGGCGAAGGTCGGCAAGCCGCTGTGCAGTTTCTACATTCATGGTTCCTCCTATGTGATGCCAGCCGTGCCGCCGGACCGTTTTTGTTCTTAAGGCGCCTTGCACAGTTAAAAATCTATCCGCCACCGCCAAAAGCATGCCACCTATTCTAGTGAGATTTTTGACAACCGGCGGTTGCGGGCACATATGAGCTGCGGAAATGTGTCCAAACAAAGCAATGACCCGCGGCTCAGTTGTCCCCGTTGCGGCGTTAACGGTAGTATGGTCGTACTGTTTATTCCGCACCGCCATCGGAGGGAGTTCCGCGCCGTGAACCGCGATTTCGCATCATCGCTCATCCAGCTCAACAATACGTTCTATCGCGAGCACTCCGCTTCCTTTTCCGATACGCGCCAAGCCCCGTGGCCCGGCTGGGTGCGCACCATGGACATCGCGCTTGAGCAGCTCGATGTGGCCACGATCGAGCATCCCGTCCGCGTCTTCGACCTTGCCTGCGGCAATATGCGATTCGAGAACTTTGCCGCCGGCGGGGCACTTGCCGCCAAGGGCGTCGACGGCGCAAACCCCTCGGCAGATGCCAGCTGCCCGTTTGAGTTCTATGGTGTCGACTCGTGCCAAGATCTGGCAATAGACGCCCACGGCCACGCCCTGCGCATTCCCAACCTGCACTTCCAGGAACTCGATGTGCTCGACGCCCTCATGAAGCTCAACCCCGCCGAGACGCCCGATGTGCTTTTCGATGCCCCGCTCGCCGACATCTCGGTCTGCTTTGGCTTTATGCACCACGTGCCGTCGTGCGAGTACCGCGTACGCGTGCTCGACGCCCTGGTACGCCAGACGTGCCCGGGCGGCATCATCGCCATCAGCTTTTGGGAGTTTATGAACGACGAGCGCATGGCGCGCAAGGCCGTTCGAGCCGAAGCCCGCGCCGAGCTCACCCCGCCGTTTGAGGGTTACGATTCCGCGCAGTTTGAAGCCGGCGACCACCTCATTGGCTGGCAAAACGACCGCCACGCCTACCGCTATTGTCATCACTTTGACGATCAGCAAATCACCGACCTGGTGCGCGGCGTCCGTACGTTCTACAAGAGCGGCGAGGTCCCCGTGCGCGAGCTTGAGCGTTTCCATGCCGACGGTCGCAGCGGCGAGCTCAACCGCTATGTGATTCTCAAGCGCCTGTAGGTATCGGCGACTCGCCGCCGAGCCGCACCGCATCTTTCGGGCAAACCATGCCCACCCTTTTTCAACCCATTGACGGAGCGTGCAGCTATACGTTCCATACTTATAACCAAGGAGCCTCATGGGAGCCGTCCACGTTCGCACACCTAAGAACTTTGTGCTCGAGGAGCGCCTGGAGCGCTACGCCAATGCGATTGAGACGAACCCCGAGTCTTATGCCGGGAATTGGCGCGAAGCCTGCGCGCCAGCCGGCGGCGCACCCTTCACCCGCCTTCATCTGGATCTGGGCTGCGGCAAAGGCACCTATCTGGTTGAGCAAGCTCGCCGCGAGCCAAACACGCTCTTTATCGGCATGGACCAGGAGCCCATCTGCATCGCCTATGCCGCACAGAAAATCTGCGAGCAGGGGCTGTCCAACGCACTCGTCCTGCCCCGAGGTGCCGCATCGCTGCCGCAGCTATTTGCCGCAGGCGAGCTCGATGCCATCACCATCAACTTTCCCACGCCGCAGCCCAAGGCCAAGTACGCCAAAAAGCGACTCGTCCATGTCGACCACCTAATGCTGTACCGTCCGCTCTTTTCAGCCGGTGCCACCGTCACACTGCGAACCGACAGTAAGCCATTGCGCGACTACGCCTTGGGGCAGTTTGCCGCGGCCGGCTACGATACACTTTGGGTAAGTGACGACGTTCGCCGCGACCATCCCGAGCATCCCGAGACCGAGTACGAGTGCCGCACGCGCGAAATGGGTGCCGTCGTCTATGGCATTTGCGCCACACCCGGCGCGCAGCCCACCGACGAACAGCTCACAGCGGGTCGCATGCAGGAGCAAAGTCTTGCCTGCTACCTGCCCGATAACCTCGATGAGCTCACCTATGTGCCTCTGGGCATGGAAGAAGCCGTCGAGAACTTTAGAAACCGCGCCCGCAAGGGCAAGAAGCGCTTACCGCAGGAGTCCTAGGGGCTTCTGATGGTCGCGGCATCGGCAGACAAGCGCAAATAAGCGCCAGCGAACGATCCTCAGACCTAAGTGAGTAGACTTTTTAGCAATAGCCAAGCACAACCCGCATAGCGAAAACTAAAACCGCAGGTAGAGCCCTTGCGCAAAAGCCATGTGCTCGCGATATTGCAAAAAGTCTACTCACTTAGCTGGCAACTGCACCAAACGGCTGGGCAGAACGCCCATTTCCTGCATTTTCTCGCGCGCTGGCACCCCGCGCCGCCGCTACGCCATAATAGTTGGCGGACAATCGCGAGAGAAAGCAAACACATGGCACAGACCACGACAGATACCGCCGCCAGCACCGTCTCCGGCGCCGGCGCCGCCAGCTCATTCTCGGGCGGCACGGGAGCCGAGGCAGAGTTCGGTTCGCTCGGCGCGCTCTCCCCCACCTGGTGGGAGCCCGAGGACGGCAGCGAGCCCGAACCATGGCTCACGCCCGATCAAGCCTTCGAACGCTTCTTTGAATGGACGAGCAATCGCGGCATTGAGCTGTGGGATCACCAGGAAGAAGCCCTCATGGATCTGGCTGCCGGCGATCACGTCATTTTAGGCACACCGACCGGATCGGGTAAATCTCTCGTCGCGCTGGGCATGCTCTTTATGGGCATGGCGCAGGGCAAACGTTGCTATTACACGGCCCCCATCAAGGCCCTGGTCAGCGAAAAGTTTTTCGACCTGGTGCAGGTGCTCGGCCGCGATAACGTAGGCATGATCACCGGCGACACGCATATCAACACCAAGGCGCCCGTCATCTGCTGCACGGCAGAGATCCTTGCCAACGATGCACTGCGTGAGGGCGAGGACGCCGACGTGGGCTGCGTGGCCATGGACGAGTTCCACTACTTTGCCGACCCCGATCGCGGCTGGGCCTGGCAGGTGCCGCTGCTCACCCTGCCCCACACGCAATTCATGCTCATGAGCGCCACGCTCGGCGATGTCACCGCGATCGCCGCCTCGCTCGAGGAACACACCGGCGCTACCTGCGACTTGGTCGTCGATGCCCCACGCCCCGTGCCGCTGAGCTACGACTACGTGACGACCTCGCTTGAGGGCACCGTCGAGCTCGCAATGCGCCGCGGCGAGGCCCCGCTCTACATCGTGCACTTTAGCCAGGACGCCGCACTTGCGACGGCGCAATCCCTCGCCAACTTTGGTATTGCCAGCAAGGAGCAGCGCGAGGCCATCAAGGAGGCGGCCAAGGGCACGAGCTTCTCGACGGCCTTCGGCAAGATCCTCAAGCGCTTGCTCGGCTGCGGCGTCGGCGTGCACCATGCTGGCATGTTGCCGCGCTATCGCCTGCTGGTCGAGCGCTTGGCGCAGCAGGGCCTGCTGCCCGTCATCTGCGGTACCGATACGCTCGGCGTCGGCATCAACGTACCCATCCATACCGTGGTGCTCACCGCGCTCACCAAGTTCGACGGCTACAAGATGCGTCGCCTGCGCGCCCGTGAGTTTCATCAGATCGCTGGTCGCGCCGGTCGCTCGGGCTTCGATACCGAGGGCATGGTGATCGCCGAGGCACCCGAGCACGAGATCGAGAATGCCAAGCTTATGGCCAAGGCGGGCGACGATCCCAAAAAGCTCCGCAAGATTAAAAAGAAGAAGGCCCCCGAGGGCTTTGTCACCTGGAACAAGCAGACCTTTGAGCGCCTGTTCGAGACGCAGCCCGAGACGCTCAAGCCGCGCCTTCGCATCACACACTCCATGGTGATTAGCGTGGTCGAGCAGGGCGGTGACGCTCGCGCCCGCGTGCACGACCTCATCGAGACAAGCCTGCAGACCCCCGAAGAAAAGGCCAAGCTCGAGGTTCGCGCCGACGAAATCTTCGCCACGCTCATCGACTCCGGCGTCGTCGTGCGCACCGAGGTACCGCCCGCACCCGACGCTCCGGCTGATGCCGCGCCGGACATCGACTACGCGCTGACGGTCGACCTGCCCGAGGACTTTGCGCTCGACCAGCCGCTCTCGCCCTTTTTGCTTGCCGCGTTGGAGCTGCTCGATCCCGAGAGCGAGACCTATACCATGGACCTCATCAGTATGGTCGAGGCCACGCTCGAGGACCCCAAACAGGTGCTCCGCGCCCAGGAGCGTGCCGCGCGCGACCGCGCCATGGCCGAGATGAAGGCCGACGGCGTCGAATACGAGGAGCGCCTGGAGCGCATTCAGGACGTCACGTACGAAAAGCCGCTCGAGGACCTGCTCGATGCCGCCTTTGACAAGTACTGCCAGGAAGTGCCCTGGGCAAACGACTACCAGCTCTCCCCCAAGAGCGTCCTGCGCGATATGTTGGAAAGCGCGAGCGATTTTAAGGGCTACATTCAAAAGCTCGGCATCGCCCGCTCCGAGGGCATTTTGCTGCGCTACCTGGCAGAGGCTTACCGTTCTCTCGACCGCACCGTACCCATCGAGAAGCGCGACGAGCGCCTGCGCGACATTATCTCGTGGCTGGGCTTTGTGGTGCGCTCGGTCGACTCGAGCCTGGTGGACGAGTGGGAGAACGCCGGCAACCCGGCAGCCCTCGATGCCGCGCCGCCACAGGGCATCGACGAGGTCGTGGCGGACCGCCGCGGCTGCACGCTGCTGGTGCGCAATGCGCTCTTCCGCCGCGTGACCCTTGCCGCCCGCGAGCACGTTCGCGACCTGGGCGAACTCGACGACGACTGGGGCATGAGCGAGATTCGCTGGCAAAAGGCGCTCGATGCCTACCATGAGCAGCACGAGGAAATCCTCACCGACGGAGATGCCCGCAGCGCCGCGATGTTCTCCATCGATGAGTCCGACGAGAAGACCGCGCACGTATGGCACGTGCACCAGATCTTTGCCGACGAGGATGGCGACCACGACTTTGGCATCATGGGCGATGTCGATCTGGACGCCACGCAAGACGGCGGCGAGGTCATCTTCAAAAACTACCGCGTCGGCTTTATCGAGGACCTGCTCGAGGACTAGCCGAACATACTGGAACGAAACAAAGCGGGGCCGTTGGCAATATCGCCAGCGGCCCCGCTTTTGCACTATCTGCTATGCCTTACTCGGCATCTTCGACCTCATACGAATCTGCCTCGGCGGGCTCATCGTTTGTCTCTGGCGCAGCCCCGCGCGCCTCGTCAAACGCCGCCTTCATGGTCTTGTTGCCCCATGTGAGCTTGCGAATGGTAAGATCGTCGGCTTTCTTGTTGGCTAGGCGCAGATTGTTCTCGGAGGACAGCAACGCCTCCTTGGTTTTCTGCAGATGGCTAATCGTCTTGTCGATCTCATCAATCGCCGTTTGGAACTTGCGGCTCGCGATCTCGTAGTTGCGACCGAAATCATTCTTGAACTTTTCCATCTTGGCTTCGAAGTTCGTGACGTCGATATTCTGCTGTTTGTACTCCGCCAGCTCCTGCTTATAGCGCAGCGAACCCATGGCGGCGTTGCGAAGAAGCGTAATCATGGGAATGAAAAACTGTGGGCGAATCACGTACATCTTCTCGTAGCGATAGCTCACGTCGACTATCCCTGCGTTATAGAGCTCGCTCTCGGGCTCGAGTAGCGTGCAGAGCACCGCGTACTCACAGCCTTTTTGGCGGCGATCGTGGTCGAGTTTCTTAAAGAAGTCCTCGTTTTTATGCTTGGTCGTGGTCTCGTCGTTCTCGTTTTTCATCTCGAACATAATCGAAATGACCTCGTTACCGCTCGCGTCGCACTCGCGGAAGATAAAGTCGCCCTTGGTACCCTCGGACGCATCGTTATCTTTCTCGAAGTACGCGTTGGGAAACGCCGTCATGCGCAGACGGTTGAACTCGGTCTCGCAGTGCTGCTCGAGCGACTCGCCCACCATCTTGGTGGACAGGCGGACCTTCATGTCCTTAAGGCGCTCAATCTCTTCATCCTTGTAGCGAATCAGGTCATCGCTCGCGCGCTTGGCCTGCGCAAGCTCGAGCTCGTGTGCCGCCTTGGCTTGCTCCTCGCGAGAATCGCGCACCGCCAGCTCGCTCGTCAGCTTGGCACGTGCCTCATCGCGCTCTCGCTCCGCCGCGGCGACCGCCTCTGACAGGTTCATTTTTGCCATCAGTTCCTGCTCGCGCAACTGGGCACGCAGACCCTCGGCCTCTTGCTCGGACTGTGCCTTTGCGGCAGAAAACTTCTCTTGCACCTTCACGCGATAGTCAGCAAGCGCGCGCTCGGCCTCGCTGCGAGCGGCATCGAGCTCACGCTGCGACTCGGCCGCAGCGGCGGCAAGCGCCATCTCCTGGGCCTTGTCCGCCGCGGCAAGTCTGGCCTGCAGCTCAGCAATCTGAGCATCACGTGCAGCTAAATCGTTTTGAGCAGCATTGCGTGCCGCCGCCTCGGCAAGCCTGGCTTCATCATCTTTGCGCTCCAACTGCGCACGTAAATTGTCGATCTCGCGCTGAAGCTCGGCATTCTCCTTTTGAGCATCGGAACGGGCCTCAACCGCCGCGCGCTGACTTGCACTCTCGCGCTCTGCGGCAGCGCCTTCGAGCTTGGCGCGCAGCTCGGCAAGCTCAGCGTCGCGCTTGGCAACCTCTTGCGCCAGCTGCTGAGCTGCAGCATTCTTCTGCTCGACAAGCTGAGCGTCGCGCTGAGACTCTGCCTTTTGCAAAGCAGCCGTCGAGCGCGAGCGCTCAAGCTCCAGTGCCTGCTCGCCCTCGCGCTGGACCGCCTTCACGCGCTCATCCAGGTCGCGCGAGAACTCGGCATCGCGCACCTGCTTGACGATATCCGCATAACCGGACGCATCGACCTTAAAAACTTCTCCGCAATGCGGGCACTTGATCTCGTTCATGGCAGCTCCTCGATGGACGCAAATTTCAACCGCCTACACTCTACCGCGCCGCACGGACAAAAAAGACGCCGCCGCCATAATGGCAACGGCGCCAGAACCACCACAAAGGTGCCTGCCCCCTTTGTGGTGGCTCTGGCGCCCTATAACCCAAAGAAGCTAAGAATCTGGTCACGGCTTACGGGCTTGTACTCGTTGGCATCGAGACCGACATCGTAGCGAAAGATAGGGCGCTCGCGATCGCGGTTGCGTGCATTGGTACGGTCTCCCCTGCTGTGGATGTGCCCGTGCAGCATGATGGCGCCGCGCGCCTTGCCATTCCAGCTGAGCATGGGGTAATGGCTCAACACCAGGCGATGGCCCTTGGCATAGCCGGGAGCAATCTCCAGGTAATCGCGCACGTCTTCCCAAATCTGCGGTACGTCGGGATCTTCCCAGTCGCCGTCATGGTTACCACGGATGAGCGTCACGTTCTGACATTCGATACGCTCGCGCAGGCGCATCGCCTCCGCCAGGGGCAAACGATAGGTAAAGTCTCCCAAGATATAGAGACGGTCGTCCGCCGCCACGCACTCATTGACGGCATCGATGACCTTGCGGTTCATCTCCTCGACCGAATCAAACGGCCGATCCATATCGTGCAAGATATTCGTATCGCCCAGGTGCAGGTCGGCGGTAAACCACATCATCGTCTCTGTCCTCATTTCGCAACGTGTTCAACTCGTGCTAAGTATACAGACGCAGCGATGCAGCGGTTATCCAAAGAGCCCGCCGAACAGTCCGCGGCGGCGCTTGTCTTGCTTTTTCGAAGCGTCGCCCTGGGCGTTCTTGTCCTGCCGCTTCTTCCGGTCCTGCTCCAGCTCATCATCGTCGATCAGCATATCCCACTCAAACGGGTCGTCCGTCAGATCGAACAGGTCATCGTCATCAAACATGACCGCCTCCATTGCCGATTAGCGAGCATCCACCACATAGAGACCAACGCGCACCTGATGCCACGGGCTGCGCTCGGGAGCAACCTGTTGCACGCGAGCCTCAAATACGTCCTCGTGGCCGTAATACATCATCAAGGACAGCGGGCCGACCTCGTTTCCCGGAACATACCCAAGCTTGGTGTTGCCGTAGTAGATCGCAACCGCCTCGGGATCATGGGGGTTATCGCGCTCGGCACACAGCGTCAGTTTAACGCCCGCTTTAAGATCGCCCAAGACCAAGGCGCCATCGGCATACTGAAATCCTGCAATATGAAACGACAAAAGAACACGTGAAGGCTCGTACATGGCAACTCCTCTAACGACCGAATAAACCGGCACTTAACCTTACTGAGAAGCTTACGGGCCCGTGCGGACAAAATTTCACCCGCTCGCACCTTTCGCCCATTTGCCGCAACGCTTGCGAGACAGAGCGCTTGCAGATAAGATAGAGGCACGGATGGCACCCGTTGCAGCGGGTCTTGCCAACTCCAGTGCACGTTTACATCGTGAGAAGTGGCCGTCTTCGCTTACGCGGGGGCGGCTATTTCATTCGGCCGATAAACAGGCCGAGTTCGATAGCCGCGATTAACAACGCCAGTAACGAAATAACATCGCTTACGTTCATACCAATTCCCTTCTAAAGGGAGTTGGCCCATCCGTACCCCATAGCAGTAGTCTAACGTAAATGGCAGGTAATAGGAACATTTGTTCGTATTACCTGCCATTTTCTAATGCACGAATATGCGCACGAACTTGTGCTTCCAGCTCTCATAAGGGGCGTAGCGGAACGGCACGTCCAGCCACGTTGCCTTGTTCACGATGCTCTTCTTGTGGCTAAACGTATCGAAGCTCTCGCGGCCATGGTACTGGCCCATACCGCTCGCACCCATGCCGCCGAAGCCCATATGACTCGTAGCCAAGTGCATGATCGTGTCGTTAACGCAGCCGCCGCCAAAGGGCACGTAGCGCACAAAGCGCTCCTGAACTGCGCGATCCTGGCTAAAGATATACAGGGCCAGCGGCGTCGGACGATCTGCAATAAACGCCTCGGCCTCATCCAGGCTCTCAAACGTCAGCACCGGCAAGATGGGACCGAAAATCTCTTCCTGCATCACGGCGTCCTCAGGCGCCACGCCGTCTAGGATCGTCGGCTCAATCTTGAGCGACGACTCGCGCGCCGTGCCTCCCAGCACAACCTTGTCGGGGTCGATCAGCCCGCGCACGCGCGCAAAATGCTTGGCGTTGACGATATGACCGTAATCCTCGTTGTCGAGCGGATGCTCGCCAAACATGCGACGGGTCTCCTCCCTGATGAGGCCCAACAGCTCATCGTGTACGCGCGTATCGACCAGCAGGTAGTCGGGCGCCACGCAGGTCTGCCCCACGTTGAGCCATTTACCAAAGGCGATGCGCCGTGCCGCGACTTTTAAGTTTGCCGTGGCATCCACAATGCAGGGGCTCTTTCCGCCCAGCTCAAGCGTCACGGGCGTCAGGTTTTTACTTGCGCGCTCCATGACGAACTTGCCGACCGGAACGCTACCGGTAAAGAAAATCTTGTCCCAGCTCTCGTCGAGCAGCGCCTCATTCTCGGCACGGCCGCCTTCGACGACCGTCACCAGGCGCGGATCAAATGCTTCCTCGCAAATCTGCCTGAGCACCGCGCTCGATGCCGGAGCATAGGCACTCGGCTTGATGACCACGGTATTGCCCGCGGCAAGGGCGCCGGCAAGCGGCTCGAGCGTTAGCAAAAACGGGTAGTTCCAGGGCGCCATAATGAGCGTGACGCCATAGGGCACGGCTTGCGTTTTGCACACACTCACGGCGTTGGCGAGGTCACACGGACGCAGGCGCGGACGGCTCCATCGAGCCACATGCGCAATCTGATGACGAATCTCGGAAAGCGAGGTGCCGATCTCACACATATAGACCTCGTCATGCGACTTTCCCAAATCGGTCTTGAGCGCATGGGCAATATCGGTCTCGTGTGCCCGCACCGCCTCGCGCAGGCGCACGAGGGCGCGACGTCGAGCATCGACATCAAACGTGGCGCGCGTCTTAAAGTAGGCGCGCTGTTCGCCGACAATGCGCGCGATTTCCTCGGTGTTCATGGGCCCTCCTAGTTCTCATCCTCAAACATACCACCCGCGACGACCTCGTACATACGCTCGAGCTCCAAACGGTCCATCAAAAGTGGAACGGGGTATAGCGGATTGGCCTCGGCATCGGCATGGGCCGCCATTTGCGGAATATCGGAGCGGCGAATGCCCGTCACATATTTGGGAATGCCCAAGGCGGCATTCATGCGGTCGACCCAATCGATAAAGGCCTCGGCCGCAAGACTGTCCTGCGCGTTAGCCGGCGCGATACCGGCCATGCGAGCAAGATCGGCAAGCTTGGGGGCGGCGGCGTCACCATAAGCGCGAAGCATGTGCGGCAGGATGATCGCGTTGGCCAAACCGTGCGGAATTCCGTATCGGCCGCCCAGACTGTGCGCGATGGCATGCACGTATCCGACATAGGAGCGGGTAAATGCAACACCCGCTTTATACGCCGCCGAAAGCATATTGCGACGAGCGCGCATGTCGTCGCCATGCTCATAAGCCTCGGGCAAATTGTCGTGGATGAGCTGGACCGCCTGACGCGCCATCTTGCGCGTGTAGGGCGTGGTGCTACGGCCGATAAAGGCCTCGACGGCATGCGTCAGGGCATCCATGCCCGTCTGCCCCGTAATGGAGGCGGGCAGGCCGCGTGTAAACTCGGGGTCGTGCACCGCAAAGCGCGGGATAAGCACAAAGTCGTTAATGGGGTACTTGTAGTGCGTCTCGTCATCGGTGATAACCGCCGCGAGTGTGACTTCGCTTCCCGTACCGGCGGTAGTGGGAACCGCAATAAGCAGCGGCAGGAGACGGTGGACGCGCAACAGGCCACGCATCTTGTTGATGGGCTTATTTGGCTGTGCGATGCGTGCGCCCACACCCTTGGCGCAGTCCATGGCCGAACCGCCACCAAAGCCGATAATGGCCTGGCAGGCGCTCTCGCGATACAGGGACGCCGCTTCCTCCACGTTTGAGACCGTGGGATTCGCACGCGTTTCGGCATAGACCGTAACGCCAATCCCCTGAGCCGTAAGCGCACGCTCGAGTGATGCCGTGAGTCCCAAACGAGCAATACCAGGGTCTGTCACGATAAGGACCTTCTGGATCGAGCGCTTTTGAAGCACTGCGGGCACATCCTCGGCATGCTCCAAAATGCGCGGCTCGGTATAGGGCAGGATCGGCAATGCGATGCGAAAAACCGTCTGATATGTTCGGCACCAGGCGCGGCGGGCTAGATGCATAAAGGAAACTCCTTCATTTGTTGATAGGTCAACATTTGTTCGACCGATTGTACTCATCGGCGTCCGCATATGGCTTGCAAATCGTTAATCAATCAACATCTTCACATGCCGAAAATTGTTTTATTAAAAATCATTCCTAATAGGCTTCACATTCGGTCGCATTTATGGATAATAGAACTCGTCAAGACGCACGTCCGGAGAGGGCCCTTACGGGACCGGACGAGCGCACCATCGCCATCGATCGAAAGGATCGAATTATGAAGTTTGTTTGCCCCGTTTGCGGTTATGTGGAAGAGTTCGACGGCGACCAGCTGCCCGAGGATTTCAAGTGCCCCCAGTGCGGCGTTCCCGGCTCTCGCTTCCTGAAGCAGGAGGAGGGTCAGCTCGAGTGGGCTGCCGAGCACGTCGTGGGCGTCGCCAAGATGGAGGGCGTCTCCGAGGACATCGTTGCTGACCTGCGCGCCAACTTTGAGGGCGAGTGCTCTGAGGTCGGTATGTACCTGGCCATGGCTCGCGTCGCTCATCGCGAGGGCTATCCCGAGATCGGCCTGTACTGGGAGAAGGCTGCCCACGAGGAGGCCGAGCACGCCGCCAAGTTCGCCGAGCTCCTGGGCGAGGTCGTGACCGACTCCACCAAGAAGAACCTCGAGATGCGCGTTGAGGCCGAGAACGGCGCCACCGCCGGCAAGACCGATCTCGCCAAGCGCGCCAAGGCCGCTGGTCTCGATGCCATCCACGACACCGTGCACGAGATGGCTCGCGACGAGGCTCGCCACGGCAAGGCTTTCGCCGGCCTGCTCAAGCGCTACTTTGGCTAAGCCAACCGCTTGAGACATAACCTCTAGCTCGATGAGGCCCGGACCGTATTGGTTCGGGCCTTTTTCGTGCCTCACGAACTTGTTAACGCCCTGAAATAGGACCGCCTTCGGCATCGGCTTCTCGTCAAAAACTAAGTGAGTAGACTTTTTTGAACTTGCCGAGCAGGCCATCCGTATCACTTTATAAAGCCGCAGGTAAATGCCTTGTTACAAAACGGCCTGGTCACCAAAGTGCCAAAAGCCTACTCACTTAGAACCGCAGCCGTCCACGATCGAGCTGTTTTGTGTCTAACGGGCATCTTTCCGTCAATTACTCCCAATTTTGTCCAGTCAACGAATAGTTCAGACCGGAGTAATGTCTCAGCCCTTTGCTCATCTGAGCTTTTATCACGATATTCAGCATCGAGCATCCTGCATATGGCCTTAACGATCGCATGGAATCTATCCTTATCGGATATCTGCCCATGTGTCAGGAGAAGCACATCGTAGCCCATGGCCTGAAGAGCCGTCATGCGGTCAGCGTCACGCAAGCCATCCCCTGCGCGTCCGTGCGAGGCCTTTCCCTGACATTCAATGGCCACCTGTTGCCTGCCGTCCGGCGAAGACAGAAGTAGGTCGATATATACACGGGACTTTCCCACAATCGCTCGAGCACTTGTGCTTAGCGTCACTTCGACATTGAGCTCTATGCCACAAAACCCTTCGCCTCCCAGGGCTCGCGGCAGTCCAAGCAACAAATACGCCTCGACCTCAAAGGGCGATGCGGCGCCCAGCGGAACGAAACGCGACACCGCCATAAATCGCTTGCCGTACCGCATCCCGTAAACATCTGAACAAAAGCGGTCAAGGTCTCCGCCCAAAACCAAAGCGTCTCGACGCCATAAATTTGAGGCGGTGCCGTCCTCGGACGGGCAGCGCACCCAACCGAACGTTGTCGAAATCGCGCCCGAATCAATTGCACGCGAAAGCTCCGCCTCGAGTGCCGCCGGCAGGGCACACACCGCAAACAAACCGCACATCTCCGCCAATACGAAAAGAAGCTGGAGATCCGTCAGATGTCGCGACATGATGAATGCCGTCATCAGAGGAGACGTAACCAAAAACCCATGCTCCGTTTCTAGCACGGATTCCCTGGGGAGCTCACCGAGAAACAGCCGCTGCCTCATGCCGGCAGGGCAAGTCCGCTTGTTTCTCGTTCGAACCAACGTATACAACGGAAAGCCGAGCGCAACCTTAGCCGTCGGGTTACGGACAAGGTCATATCGCTGCCGGTCTTCTTCCGGTCGTGGAAGCGGCGGACACAAAGCAAGGACTTGAGGGGGCAAGCGCCAGTACCTAAAAGCCGATATGTCACAAAGTAGATCCTTCATAGGCACAGGAGAACACGGATTTCAACCCTGGTACTCACGCATTGGCGCGAACGCACCGAAAAGGGCGTCGAACGGACTGTTAAGTTTTCAACAGCCCTCCCCAACTGGCCAAAAGCTTGCCAAGAACTGGACGGAGCGTTGTTGAAAACCCCGCTTCTTTTCTCATGCGGAAGCCTTGCGCGGCAAGTGAGTAGACTTTTTTGAACATCCCGATCAGGCCGGTCATCCTGCTTTTCAAAACCGCAGGTAGATAGCTTGTTACAAAACTGCCTGGTCGCCAAAGTGCTAAAAGTCTACTCACTTAGGTTGCAGAGTGCCCCCCATTAGCTGCAATTCCAGGGTATTTAGCTCATTTGGACTCAAATCGTCGTACTGGACAAGGATTCGAGTCGGGTTTGAAGATCCATGTGCGCCATCGGGACACCAAAAACAGTCATTGATATCGATGTAAGGGATGCTCGAGCGCGCGAGGGCGCGTGTAAAAGAGTTTCCGCCCGTATCGCACTCCGCAACTACGACGCAGTAGAGGCCGGCATCCGCGTGCTCAACCAAAAACTCCCCCGCCGGAAACGCCTTTCGCACAAGCGCCGTCAGGCCATCACGCGCCTCGCGAGCTCGAACGCGCACGCGGTTCACATGTCGCTCGTAATCACCCGATTCCAGCAAGCGAGCCAAAGCGACCTGGTCAACAGAACTCACCGACGAGGCGTAAAAACCAAGGTTGCGCCTAAACCGTTCCATCAGCTCATCAGGCAGGACCATATACGCCAAACGCAAGGCCGACGACAGACTTTTTGAAAAGGTGTTGGTGTAGATGACCGATTGGGCGGCATCGATCGACGCGAGCGCGGGAATCGGCTTGCCGGCAAGGCGAAACTCACAATCAAAGTCATCTTCGATGAGATACCGATCCGGCTGCTCGGCGGCCCAGCTCAGCAGGGCATAGCGACGCGCAATGCTCGTCACAAGGCCGGTCGGATATTGGTGAGACGGCATCAGGTGAAGGACATCCGCCCCGGTTTTCTGCAGAGCACTCAAGTCCACGCCTTCACCGTCCAACGGGATATGACGCACTTCGCAACCCATAGCCTGATAGATGCGCGTCAGGCGCAGATAGCCCGGATCCTCAACGGCATACACCTTGTCGGCTCCAAGCAACTGAACCAACATGGTATCGAGCAGCTGGGCGCCCGCACCGATAACAATGTTGTTGGGGTCGACATTCATACCCCTCGTCCCGCGTAGATGGTGCGCAATCGCACGTCGCAGCCGAGCGGTGCCCTGCGCCGGCGCGGGCGAAAAGATTTCGCGCTCGTCCTCGGATGCCAGCGTCGCCCGTAGCGCGCTTTGCCAAAGCCGCGCCGCCTCCAAAGCAGAAGGAGAAAGCGCATCGAATCGCTCGACCTGTCCGTTGACATCATGCACGCTGGGGCCCACAGAGACGGCATCTCGGTCGATGCCCTCCGCAGCCGAAGCCAAAACCGGTGCATCCGGAAGCTCGCAAGCGTAGTAGCCACGACGTGGCATTGAGCAAATATAGCCCTCAGCGAGTAACTGGCTATATGCATTCTCAATGGTAATAACACTGATTCCCAGATGACTGGCAAAGGCGCGCTTGGACGGCAGATGCTCCCCCGCCGTAATGCGTCCAGCTACGATATCATCTCGGATTTGCTGGTAAACATACTCATAGAGCGATGCTTCGCCGCGTTTTTCCAAATTGTAGTCAAGCATGAGTTTGTCACCTGACCTTATCGAGCTGTTCAATCTGGTATTAAGCTGACCTTATTATTATCTCGAAAACTGAGTATTTTGCCATGCCCAGCTCCCCGATAGGATTTTCCGTCAAGCAATGCACATGCCAACCAAGGGAGCAACCATGGCAGAACAGACCAGCAAGGCAGATCGCGTCAAACTCAATCGCGAACTCGCGCAGATGCTCAAGGGCGGCGTCATCATGGACGTCACCACGCCCGAGCAGGCACGTATCGCCGAGGAGGCAGGCGCCTGCGCCGTCATGGCTCTCGAGCGCATCCCGGCCGACATCCGCGCCGCCGGCGGCGTGTCGCGCATGAGTGACCCCAAGATGATCAAGGGCATTCAAGAGGCCGTCTCCATCCCCGTCATGGCCAAGTGCCGCATCGGTCACATCGTCGAGGCGCAGGTCCTTCAGGCCATCGAGATCGACTACATCGATGAGTCCGAGGTTCTCTCCCCCGCCGACGATGTCTACCACATCGATAAGACCCAGTTTGACGTCCCGTTTGTCTGCGGTGCCCGCGATCTGGGCGAAGCGTTGCGCCGTGTTGCCGAGGGCGCCACAATGATTCGCACCAAGGGCGAGCCGGGCACGGGCGACGTCGTCCAAGCCGTGCGCCACATGCGCAAGATTCAAAAGCAGATCCGTGACGTTGTTGCCCTGCGCGACGACGAGCTCTTTGAGGCAGCCAAGCAACTGCAGGTTCCGGTCGAGCTGGTGCGCGAGGTCCATGCCACGGGTAAGCTTCCCGTCGTGAACTTTGCCGCCGGCGGCGTAGCGACCCCCGCCGACGCCGCGCTGATGATGCAGCTGGGCGCCGAAGGCGTCTTTGTCGGCTCGGGCATCTTTAAGAGCGGCGATCCCGCC
The DNA here is from genome assembly GCF_003469285.1 of Collinsella sp. AM31-2AC. NCBI lineage: Bacteria > Bacillati > Actinomycetota > Coriobacteriia > Coriobacteriales > Coriobacteriaceae > Collinsella > Collinsella sp. AM31-2AC. The sequence goes on along the minus strand of NZ_QSJB01000004.1, from coordinate 79,487 downwards.
AAGCGCGCAGCCGCCATCGTCAAGGCCGTGGCAAACTTCACCGATGCCAAACTCATCGCTGAGCTTTCGGAGGACCTGGGCGAGGCTATGGTGGGCATCAACGCCGACGAGATCGAGATCATCATGGAGGAGCGCGGACGCTAGTCCGGCAGAAAGGATCGCACATGAGTGATTACGCAGACCAGACGGTCGCCGTGCTGGCGATCCAAGGTGCTTTTGCCGAGCACGAAGCGAGGCTGTCCGAGCTGGGCGCACGTTGTATTGAGCTGAGGCAGGCGGCTGATTTGAAGCAGGACTTTGACCGTCTGGTACTTCCCGGCGGCGAGTCCACCGTTCAAGGGAAACTGCTTGATGAGTTGGGCATGCTCGAGGAGCTTCGTGCCCGCATCGCTGAAGGCATGCCCGTCCTGGGCACCTGCGCCGGCCTGATTCTGCTGGCGCGCGACCTTGCCGCCCATGACGATAAGGGCACGCCGCGTTTGGCAACCATGGATGTACTTGTCGAGCGCAATGCCTACGGCAGGCAGCTCGGCAGCTTTCGAACCAAAGGGCAAGTAGCCGGCATCGACGGTGAAGCGCCGCTGACGTTTATCCGCGCACCCCGCATCGTCGAGGTCCACGGCGACGCCAAGGCCCTGGCCGAAGTCGATGGCTGCATCGTCGCTGCCCGCCAGGGCAACCAGCTCGGCGTAACCTTCCACCCCGAACTCGATGAAGACACCCGCCTCCACGAACTGTTCCTACAAATGTAGACAGAGTAGAAACGAGCGTGGATTTTCGGACACATAACAAATGAGAGTGGATAATCTCCCCTTTGAGCTTGAATGCAGGCTCAAACCGGGAGATTATCCACTCTCATGCTATGTAGTCGTTTAAGAACGTCCCCAATGACTACCTTGGATCATGGCAACGCCGATGTTTTGGCAACGCCAGCGAGCGCCGCCCAGGGCGAACAAGTTGGCATGAAAAAGGCAAGGCATAGACCTTCTGGTCATGCCTTGCCTTTTGAATGACAAATTGTCGCCCTGGGTGGCGCGCAGCGTCAACTAGTTACGCGGTTCGTAGAACCGCGTAACCCCTAAAAGCGGTTGCCGCGGAAGCCGCCACCGTTGCGGCCGCCACGATCGCCACCGCGACCGCCGCGGTCGTTACCACGGTTGCCGCCGAAGCCGCCACGGTTGCCACCACGGTTGCCACCAAAGCCGCCGCGACCGCCACGGTCGCCGCCACGGTCACCAAAGCCGCCACGGCCACCGCGATCGCCACCGCGACCGCCGCGGTCACCACCACGGCCACCGCGATCGCCAAAGCCGCCGCGACCGCCACGGTCGCCGCCACGGCCACCGCGCTCGTCACGGCCGCCGCGAGGACCGCGGTCCTCGTCCAGGCCCATGGCGACGAGCGGAGCGATAACCTTATCGAGAGCGGCCATCAGCTCGGTGGCCTCCTCGTAAGAAAGCTCAGGCAGGAGCTTCTCCTTCTTGCTGGCAAGCTCGACCAGGCCCTCAGCGGCATCCTCGGCAGCGAAGACGACGATCTTGCGCATATCGCCCTCGGCGTCGTCGATGCGGCCGACCAGGTCGGCAGCCTCGGCCTCGGCCATCAGACCATCGAGCTCACGAAGGCGCATGCCCAGCAGGTCGGACATTTCCTTCTGCTCCATCTTGGGCTTGAGGTCAAGAAGCTTGATGGCGCGCTCGATGTTCGCCATACGCTCGGCCTTGGCCTCCTCCTCCTTGGAAATAGCAAAGCGACGGCTACGCAGCAGGCGGGCGGCCTTCTGCATCTTGTCCATCAGCTCTTCGTCATCGTAATCAACGGCGGCCTCGACAACCTCGGCCTCCTCCTCGGCGGAAACCTCGGCAGCAGCCTCAACCTCGGCAGCTTCGGTCTCCACGGTCTCGACTGCCTCGACCTCGGCAGCCATGGTCTCGTTCTCGGTCTCGTTCATGATCTCTTCGTTCTCGGACATGAGACTCCTTCTTGGCCCTCTCGGGCATCATCGCCCCATTCGCGGGGCCCGTCGCGCACTCTTTGCGCTTTAAACATTCATGCCTCTCGGCAAAACGTCCATTAGTTTATGGTGTCGCCATCCAATCTAGCTGCAGAATCTATGTGCACACATTAATGCGACATGTGCGACTCGCGGCGGGCGTACACCAGCGACACCGCGAACCCGGCCACGGCAATCACGGCCGCTACGCGCACGGCAGCCGCAAATCCGATCGCCTGGGCAACGTCCGCCGCAACGCCAGCGGCGCCGGCAACCGCCGCAGAACTCGAGAGCAGGCCGATAAACAGGGACGGGCCAAACGACGCGGCAATCATGTTCCACGTGTTGAGCAATGCCGTTCCGTGAGGATGCTCAGCGGCGGGCAACGTCTCCAGGCCGGCCGTCTGCGAGGGGCTCAGCACCAAACCGACACCGGCATACACCACAACAGTCAGCGCCACGACAATACCAATGTTCATGCTTGCCGCGGTCATCGAAATTGCAGCCTGTCCCACAGCAATCAGGGCAAAGCCGACCGGCAGCAGCGGCCACGCGCCACGGGCATCCATCACGCGTCCGCCCACAATCGAGGTCACAGCGTTGCAGGCAATCGCCGGCAAAATGAGCAAGCCAGCAACAAGAGCCGTCATGCCGTATGCGCCCTCAAAATAGAGCGGCAGCAAAACGCTCATCGAGAACGTCGTCATCATCGACACCACCACAAGCAGGCACGCAGGCCAAAAACGAACGCTTGCCATGGGGCGCACGTTGAGCACCGGATGTCCGAGCTTGAGCTGACGGGCCGTAAAGAGGCCGAGCAGCACAACGGCGGCGAGAAGCGTCACGATACCGGCCATCACATTGGTCGAGAACTCGCCAACGGAATATACAAACGCCGTGATGCCGGCCGCAAGCAAAGCAACCGACAGAATATCAAGCTTAGTGTTCGAGCGCTCTCCAACATTTCGAACGAGCTTTGCTGCCGCCGCGGCGACCACGACACCGCCCACCAGCGGCACTACGAACACCGCCCTCCAGCCAAACAACGTGCACATAAGACCACTGATCACAGGTCCAAACGCCGGCCCCAGCGTAATGCAGGCACCGCCCAGACTCAGATACAGACCGAGCTTCTCGCGCGGAGCGCAAGATAGCACCACATTCATCATGAGCGGAAACAAGATGCCCGATCCCGCAGCCTGCAAAATGCGACTTGGCAGCAAGACGGTAAACGTTGGGGCGACCAGGCACAGGACTTCTCCGGCGACCATGCATCCGCATGCGAAAAACAGCAGCCTGCGCGTCGAGAAACGACCGGAAAGAAAGGCCATGATGGCCGTAAAGATCGACGTCACGATCATGTAGCCCGAAACAAGCCACTGCGCCGTGGTGGCACTCACCGAAAAGGCCGCCATGATGTCGTGCAACGCCACGTTAATGATGTTCTCGTTAAACGCGGCAACAAAGGCCGCGATATACATTACGGCGAGAAACGCCGAAGTGGCCGATGGCGCTACTTGAACTTGTTGCTGAGATTTGCTCCCCATGCATTTCCTTCCTCTTGGAACGACAGTCGTATCGCCCCAGAGGAACAGTCCAGGGCGAGGATGAGCCCTAGACTTACGCCAGACGCCGCACGCGACGAGTCTGGCAACATGGTCCAACGTCGAAAGATTGCAACGCGAACGCGCAGCTTTCCTTCCGCGCTATTATTGAAAGTCCACGAAAGCATGAGACATGAGGAGCCCTCCATGATTAAGCCCATCATGAAATCCGAGTTCTTTTTGCGCCTGCCTTCCGAAGACGCGGGACCCGACGATGCCGCGACCGGGCAGGACCTTCTGGATACGCTCCATGAGCATGAGCACGAGTGCGTGGGGCTCGCCGCCAATATGATTGGCGCACGCAAACGCATCATCTGCGTAAAGGACGGCAGCAAGTCGCTGCTTATGTACAACCCGCAGATTCTTGAGCAGGTCAATGCCTACCAGACGAGCGAAGGATGCCTCTCGCTGATCGGCGAGCGTCCCTGTACCCGCTATCGCCGCATTAAGGTTGAGTATCTGGACGAGAACTTCGTCCACCGCATCAAAAACTTCTCGGGCTACACCGCCGAGATCATCCAACACGAAATCGACCACTGTAACGGCATCGTTATTTAGTCAGCCCAGATAACGATGCAGGTTGAGCACACGACAGCGAGCGAGCCGCATTTGCGCCAAGGTGACGCGAAATGAGAGGGCGCTGACCTTCTGGTCGCGCCCTCGAAATTGAACGTCAGATTGGCGTGAATGCGGCTCGCGCAGCGTCAAGTGGTCCGCCGTTCGGTAGAACGGCGGAACTAATTAGCTCTGGCGGTAATGGTCGAAGAAGTCGGCGAGGTCTTCGAGCGACTCTTTGAGCACTTCCATGCGCGGCAGGTACACGATGCGGAAGTGGTCGGGCTCGCCCCAGTTAAAGCCGCCGCCGCGCGTGATGAGGATCTTCTTCTCGTGCAGCAGGTCGAGGGCAAACTGTTCGTCATCGGTGATGTTGAACTTCTTAACATCCATCTTGGGGAAGATATAGAACGCCGCGCGCGGCTTAACCACAGAGATACCATCGATCTTGCTGAGCGCCTCATACACAAAGTTGCGCTGCTCGTAGACACGACCGCCGGGGCGGATATAGTTGTTAACAGACTGATGACCGCCGAGCGCCGTCTGGACGATCGACTGGGCCGGCACGTTGGAGCACAGGCGCATGTTCGAGAGCATGTTGATGCCCATAATAAAGTCGCTCATGCAGCGCTGGTTGCCCGAAAGCACCATCCAGCCGATACGATAGCCCGCGATCATGTGCGACTTGGAAAGGCCGCTAAAGGTGACGCAGGGCAGGTCGGGAGCGAGCGAGGCAATCGAGACGTGCTCGTAGCCGTCCATGCACAGGCGGTCGTAAATCTCGTCGGCAAAAATCATGAGCTGGTGCCTGCGCGCGATCTCAACGATGCCCTCGAGCACCTCGCGCGGATAGACGGAACCCGTGGGGTTGTTGGGGTTGATGATGACGAGGGCTTTGGTCGCGCTCGTGATCTTGGACTCCATATCCTCCAGATCGGGATACCAATCCGCCTGCTCATCGCACAGATAGTGCACGGGATGACCGCCGGCAAGGGTTGCGCACGCCGTCCAGAGCGGATAGTCGGGGCTGGGGATCAGAATCTCGTCGCCATTGTCGAGCAGCGCGTTCATCGAAAGCTGAATGAGTTCGGACACGCCGTTGCCCGTGTAGATGTGCTCCATCTGAACATTGGGCAGGCCCTTGATCTGCGAGTACTGCATGATCGCCTTGCGCGCGGAGAACAGGCCGCGCGAGTTGGAATAGCCTTCGCAGTCGGGCAGCTGCTGGCGCATGTCCTTAATGACCTCATCGGGCGTGCGGAAACCAAAGGGTGCCGGATTGCCGATGTTGAGCTTGAGGATGCGCTCGCCTTCGTCCTCCATACGGGCAGCCTCGTCGACAACGGGACCGCGCACGTCATACAGAACGTTCTCGAGTTTGGCGGATTTAGAAAAAGTACGCATGGTGGTGCTCCTTGCAATTTGAGCTGAGGGATGGGGTTCGGGCTTGGAATCGTTGCGGGGTGATGATGCCTCGCCTTGATCGGCGTCGCCGGCAAGCAGCCAGGTAACATCGACCTCCAAAATACGGGCGAGCAGCTCAGCCACATCGCGCCGCGGAATCGTCTTGCCGCTCACATATTGGCTCATCTGACTCTTGCCGAGTTTTTTGCCGAGCATCTCCGATGCGCGGATCACGTCCGACTGGCGAACGTCGCGATCGGACATAGTCTGTCGCAGGCGATCGCTAAACGTCTCTTGGGCCACAGGAACCTCCTTGCTGGCAAAGTTCAATTTATAGAACACGAATTGAACCATGGTTCAATTTAGCAAGCAGTATAACGCGGCACCTCATTCGAAAGTTCAATTTCATAAGAAAACGTACCGGACTCCGAGATTTGCCCAAAGCGGACAATGACGTGTACGCGTTTAGAGGTATTCAAGGAATCGAGCGGCGGCAAGCGAAACGTCAGCCGTGCGATATATCGCATTGATCTGCCGATGGGGATGTCCCTCGAGCGAACGCACGGCAACATCGAACTGGCAGCGGCGCAAGATGAGCGCGGGAAGAATGCTCACGCCCAGGCCGTCCTCGACCATGGCCATAATCGCATAGTCATCCCAGGTCGACAGCTTGGAGCACACCGTCAGTCCCGCCCGACGGAACAGCGGCGTAATCTCGTCATCGGTGCCGCGTTCTAGCAGAATAAACTGCTCGTTGGCTAAATCGGCAAGAGAAACGACCTCCGCCGTGGCAAGCGAGGAGTCCGCTGGCAGCACGGCCATCAACTCGTCTTGCACCAACGGTCGCGACGCCATGCCGACGCCGCGTGGCTCACGCGGGATAAAGCCCAGATCGCAGCGGCCCTCTGCCACCCATTGTTCAATCTCTGAGTAATCGCCCATCAGCAACTCATAATCGACGTCCGGGTGATCGGCGCGAAAACGCGCAATCACCGGCGGCAACACGTGGGTCGCCACACTCGAAAACGTACCGATGCAGATTTTGCCGCGCATGAGCCCGCGCATCTCATCCACCCGTCGCTGCAGGCGGCCAAACTCTTCGCATAACGCCTCGACAGCCGGCATGACCTGCCGCCCGTCGGCAGAAAGCGTCACGCCCTCGCGGCTGCGGTCGAGCACCTTAAAGCCCCAGTCGGCCTCGAGGTCGGCCACCATGCGGCTCACGCCCGATTGCGAATAGCTCAGGCGCTCGGCGGCGCGCGTAAAGCTTCCGGCGCGCACTGTCTCGAGCAGCACCTGCATCTTTTGAATATTCGTTTCCACGACACGCCTCCGCCTTTGCATGATGTTTTGTCATGTTATCCATGCATTATATTCGCTTTTCTTCTAAGGCAACCTCACCCATAGTGAACATGCAGGGATATGAAAGGGGCGGCTGCGCATGAACAACGGACTGATTACGTATTTAGCAGCATTGTTGTTGTTTGGCTCCAACGGCATCATTGCCGCGGCCATCGCGCTGCCGAGCTCCGATATCGTGCTGCTGCGCACCTTTCTGGGAGCCTTCTCGCTTGTCACCATCCTCGCCATCACCCAACGCCATAAACTGCAGGCGCCATCCCGCCCTCGCGAAGCTGCGGCCTTGATCCTCTCGGGAGCTGCGTTGGGCGCCAGCTGGATTTTTCTGTTCCGCGCCTATCAGACGATCGGCGTCGGCGTATCCTCGCTGCTGTACTACTGCGGCCCCATCATCGTCATGGCCCTCTCGCCGTTTATCTTTGGCGAAAAACTGACCGGGGGCAAAATCGCCGGCTTTATCGCCGTCGCCTGCGGCGCTTTTCTCATTGCAGCGCAGGGTCTCGGCGGCAACATGCCCATTGCGGGCATCGTCTGTGGCATTGCCTCGGCCTTCTGCTACGCGTTGATGGTCATCGCCAGCAAAGGCGCGCCACACATCGAAGGCCTCGAGAACTCTGCACTCCAGGTGAGCGCCGCCTTTGTGACCGCGCTGGTCCTCACGCTCGTCACCCAAGGCGCCCCCTCGTTCTTTTCCCCCGGTATCGCCGCAAGCATCGATTGGCGTGCCGTCGCTATGCTCGGCGTCGTCAACACCGGCGTCGGCTGCCTGCTTTACTTTAGCGCCGTCGCCAAGCTGCCTGTGCAGACCGTCGCGGTTGTCGGCTACCTCGAGCCGCTTTCGGCCGTTGTGTTCTCCGCCATCCTTTTGAGCGAAGGCATAACGCCGGTCCGCCTGATGGGCGCCGCGCTAATCATCGGCGGCGCGGTCTTTTGCGAACTCGCCGGCAAACGCGCAAGCACCAAGGCTGGTATCGCCCAGGCAGCGCGCGCTTAAGGGACATTTTCTCGGGGCGCATGCGGGATAAAGCCCAGGTCGCAGTGGCCCTGCACCTCACGGGAGATGCAGGGCCATTTTGCATTGCAGTAAAGCTATGGGCTACGAACGACGCGGCTCGGGAACCACGAGCCTATCGGGGCTCGCGCCCTCGGCATCCATCAGGCTCACGTAGCGAATCGATGGGTCATCGTAGGTCGCGTAGTAATAATTGCCCGTACGCGCGCTAAAGCATCCGGTGTAGATGGTCTTCTCGAACTTGCCGTCGCCCATCTTGGACGCTCCCTCGATCATCGCCACGCCCTCGAGCGAGCGGAACATGCGGACGACGTTTTCGGTCTCGCTGTCTTTTTGCGGGTAATTGGCGTTGAGGTACGCTGCCTTTACAAAACGGCTCGGCGAATAGCAGTCGCCGGGAATGCCGCGCATGCCGGCACCGGCTCCATAGGGCTTAAGCTCGGCGCCACGCCACGTCGCCGTCTGCGGAAAATCGCTGGTGGCGGTGATATAGGTGCGCAGGTTTTCCATATGCCACGGGAAAGTCGGCTGGTTGGCAAGGGTATCGACCGGGTCGTCGTATACATGCAGGCCGTCGGCCATCATCTCGACCACGATACTGCGCTGGCTGTCGCCGATAATCCAATGGAGCAGCGACACGCCCAGGCCCTCGCCGGCAGATTTGGCGACAATCACCATATCGCGCAGTGCAGCCTCGGCCTCGTCGACCGTCGAGAACGTCGCCGCCACCCACAGGGGAAACTCGTAGGCCGCGATATTGGTCTTGCCATCAACCGGCCCCTCGGCATACTCGGCATAGCCGGGAAAGTTGAGCCCCGCCACAGCCAGGCCCGCATCGTTGCCGCAATCGAAAAACATGGGATAGTTCTTGTAATCGATACACATACCGATTACCGCATGCGCCGCCGTCGCATCGTCGATAAACGAGTACGGGATGTGGAACCCGCGGGGCACCACGCGAACCTGCTCGCCGTATCCAAAGCTCCAGTCGAGGTTGCGGCCCAGATACATGTGGCCGGAATTATCGGTAAATCGAATGCTCGTGCACATAGCGCCTCCTAGCTCAATGTTCTTACTAAGGTCATTGTCACCAAACAAAGGAGCGCTAAACAAAAAAGTCCGGACATGACAACAATGTCATACCCGGACTAAAAACGACGAGGTGCGGTGCTTTGGTCCCCTTAGACCAACTTTCCAAGACAGTGATCAATCATGTGCTGGATCATTTGCGCCTCAAAGCCTGCGTAATCGCGGCGGCACTCCTTCATCTTGCCGTCGACGATCTGGTCAAAGGCAACCTTGCACTTGATATAGCGCGTGGACTTGGTGACCTCCTCGTGCGTCAGGCAGCTCTCCTCCATCTTGCTGGCACCCAGGCCAAACACCAGACGGGGGTTGTAGAGCACGTGGGGCTCGCCGGCGTCGTCCAGGTAGACGCAAACCTTCTTGGTAACGCCAATCTGGTTAGCGGCAAGGCAGCCGGCATCGTCGAGCGACTTGATGGTATCGATCAGGTCCCGAGCAACCGACTCGTCCTCGACGGTCGCAACCTCGCAACGCTGGGACAGGATAGCCTCGTCGTGGCAAAGCTCTTTAATCATACGTTCCTCCATAGGGGTCGTTGTAACCGCTTAAGTATACGGTACCTACACAATTTCATGCGAAAGATACCGCCCGTCCGTTACAAACCGCCGAACATCAACATGTGAGGAACACCAACTTCACAAAGGCGATATAGTGGGTGGGTTCGTGTCAATCGGCCTAAACTCGGGGCCGAACAAGGAAAGGGTATGCATGGACGAACTTTTTCACGTCAGTGAGCGCAAGTCCACAATCGGGACCGAACTTCGCGCTGGACTGACAACATTCCTGGCAATGGCCTACATCATCGCCGTCAACCCCGCGGTGCTCTCGGGCGCCGGCATCGATGCGGGAGCGCTCGCCTGCGCCACTTGCCTGGGCGCCGGCATCATGACCATCTGCATGGGCATCTTCGCCAACCGCCCGCTCGCCTGCGCGTCGGGTCTGGGCATCAACGCCATGATCGCGGGCATCACCACCACCATGTGCGGCGGTGACTGGCACGTTGCCATGAGCGTCATCTTCCTCGAAGGCATCGTCATCTTGCTGCTCGTCCTTTGCGGCCTGCGCGAGGCCATTATGGACGCCATCCCCGTGGTCCTGCGCCACGCCATCTCGGTGGGTCTGGGTCTGTTCATCGCCATGATCGGCCTGTGCGACGCCGGTATCATCACCGCCGGCGCTGGCACGCTTGTCGGCCTGGGCGACATCACCTCCCCCACCTTTATCGTCGGCATCATCTCCATCATCGTGACGGTCGCCCTGGCTTCTCGTAGCGTGCCGGGCTCGCTGCTCATCGGCATCATTGTCGCCGTTATCGCCGGTATCCCGCTGGGCGTCACCCATGCCCCCGAGGGCCTCATCGCCCCGCTCAACTTCTCGACCTTTGGCGCCCCGTTTGCCAACACGGCCGATGGCAACATTGCCATCGTGAAGGTTCTGACCGACCCGATGCTGCTCGTCGTTGCCTTCTCGCTGCTCATGAGTGACTTCTTTGACACCATGGGCACCGCGATGGCCGTCGCCAAGCAGGGCGAGTTCCTGACCGAGGACGGCAATGTCGAGGACATCCGCCCCATCCTGGTCGTCGACTCCGTGGCCGCCGCTGCCGGTGGCTTTATGGGCGTCTCCTCCATCACCACCTTCGTCGAGTCCACCTCCGGCGCTGCCGACGGTGGCCGCACGGGCCTCACCTCCGTCACCACCGGCGTGTTGTTCATCCTCGCCGCGTTCTTCTCCCCTGTCGTCTCCATCGTTTCCAGTGCCGCCACCTGCGGCGCCCTGGTCTACGTCGGCTACCTCATGATGAGCGAGGCCTCCGAGATCGACTGGTCCGACGTGTCGCAGGGCTTCCCGGCGTTCATGATTGTCGCCGGCGTGCCCTTCACCTACTCCATCTCTGCCGGCATTGGCCTGGGCTTTATCGCCTACGTGGTCGTCGCGCTCTTTAAGGGCGAGGCCTCCAAGATCAAGCCGCTCATGTGGATCGCAGCTCTTGCCTTCCTCGTCTACTTCTTCGTGGCGTAACGGCATAGTCTGCTAAAGCAAAACAACAAGGCGCGGAGTCGCATCGAGCGGCTCCGCGCTTTTCTTTTAAGCCCAGGCAACGCACGGACGCGCGATATATTGCTTCCCAAGTTTTGGACATTTTGCCCTCCAAACGGCACTACCGCCGGCAACATTCTGTAGATATGCTGGGCGTAATCGCATAGGCCCTATGAGGATGGGAGTAACCATGGCCGCCTTGTTCACGACCCCCAAGCGCAATGACAAAACCTCTGGAGCCCATTTTGTCGAGCCCGACGTGCGCCGTCGCACGCTGCTCGCACACGGCAGCTGGCGCCGCGTGACGCGCCGCATCGTTGCAGGCGCCGTATGCGCGCTCACGGTAAGCTCGCTGCTCATGCCGAGCATCTCGCTCGCGGCGGAGTGGATTGATGTTGGCGGCACCCAGTACAACGCCGGCACTGCGGCGGGCGACGGCGCCGGCACCTGGAGCTGGGACGGCGCCGACGACATGAAGCTCATCAACTATAACGGCGGTGAGATCAAGGCTGCAGGCAAGCTCAACATTGTCTATGAGGGCAAGAACACCGTGAAAACCGAGCCTGATTACACCGGAGCCGCCATCAAGGCGCAGGACGGCACTAGCCAGAAAGCAGAGTTGAACATAACGAGCTCGAATAGCACGGATGAGCTCAATGTGACAGCCGAGGCCGATGCAATTAAATCAACAGGCGACCTCTCCATTTCTGGCCCAGGCACTGTGAACACCACAAGCACTGCTTCCGACGGAATTGAGGCAAAGGGCGATCTCTCTATCACGGGCTCGGGCACCGTGAATGCAACGGGCGGTACCGAAGGCATCCAATCCAAGGGCAAGACCACCATCGATTCCTCTGGCACAGTGATCGCTAAAGGAGGCGAAGGTTACGGCGTCGCCGCGGGCAGTGACCTGATCATCAAAGGCGGTGGCAAGGTAGAAGCAAGCTCGATAGAAGAAGCGGCGATTTGGGCTGACGGCAACATCGACATCTCGGGCGGCAGCCAGGTCAAGGCAAGCTCCCAGGGAGATCTTGCCGTCGACGCTGAGGGTAGTCTCGCGGTCACGAACGCCCCCCTTGACGCAAGCGGTGTTGAATATGGTGTCTATGCCTACAAGGGCGTTACGCTCGATCATGCGACCGTGACGGTCCGCACAAGCGCGAGCGGCGGCCAGGCCATCGCCCTCATCACTGATGGGGACGACATCGTCATCAAGAATGGTTCCATCGTGGACGCGTTCGCAGAAGGCAAATTCTCGGTTGCAATCTCTACCAGAAACCACCAGCCAAACGTCGCTGGCGGCCACATCTACATCAGCGACTCCGTTGTTAAGGCTATAGCCCGCTATGTCGAGACCGGTGGCGATGGCCCCGATCACTACAGCAACGACCAAAGCGGCGAGGTCATCCCTGAGCCTAGGGGTCTGAACATCGGTATCTTCGCCCAGACCTACGAGGGCATCACGCCCGCGAGTATCTCGATCGTCCGCAGCAAGCTCACGGCCGAGGGAGACACGGCGGCAATCTTCGCTCTTGCCATAAGCGAGGATGGCAAGGCGATCGGCACCATCGAGATCGAAGGCGCTCCCATCCAGACGCCCGCAGGCGGCAAGATCATTAACTATCGCAACAAGGAAGAACTCAGCGGCGGCATCCTCTGCGAGGCGGGTCAAACCATCGGCACGGGCGACGACGTGATCGACTCTCCCTATGACGCCGCTGTCGCCAAGAGCACGCTCACCGTACCTCCCGAGAAGAGCAAACCCGAGGAAAAGTCCGGCGAGACCAAGCCGGGTTCCAAGTCTAAGAGCGCGAAGACAACCAAGACCGTTGCAGTTGCAGCCACGGGAGCCAAGATCGCCGGCAAACTCGCAGCGACCGGCGACGCCTCGAGCGCAGCCATCGTGGCAGCCGCCCTTGCGGGAACAGCCGCTATCGTCACAGGCGCCCTGGCGAGTCGCAAACGCTCGTAAACACTTTTTCGCACAGGACGGGTGGATCGCGGCCCTTGCCTTCCTCGTCTACTTCTTCGTAGCGTAAGGGCAAGGCTGCAAAAGCTGAACAATAAAGCGCGGAGTCGCCATGCGGCCCCGCGCTTTTCTTTTAGCGCCGGTCTCTGCGCCGGCGTGCGGCCTATTTCTCCCCCATTTTGGCCATTTTGCCCTCCAAACGGCACTACCGCCGGCAACATCCAGCAGATACGCTGAATCTAGTCGTATAGGCCCTATGAGAACGGGAGCAACCATGGCAGCCTTGTTCACGACCCCCAAACGCAATGACACTACCGCCGGAACCCATGTTGCCGAACCCGACGTTCGCCGTCGCATAGGACTCGCGCACGGCAGCTGGCGCCGCGTGACGCGCCGCATCGTCGTGGGAGCCGTATGCGCGCTCACGGTAAGCTCGCTTCTCATGCCGAGCGTCTCGCTCGCAGCGGAATGGGTCAAGGTCGGCGGCAACAAGTACAACACCGCGGCGAGCGACGAAGCCGGTACCTGGTCGTGGGACGGCGCCGACGACTTGAAGCTCAACAACTATAACGGCGGCGAGATCCAGGCCGCAGGCAAGCTCAACGTGAATTACTCGGGAACCAACATCGTCACTGCCGAATGGATCGAAAGCATCAACGTTTCTCATGGCACTAACGAGAATGCCGAGCTCAATATCCAAGGCGACGAGGGCGGCACGCTCAGCGTGACATCTACTGAGGACGCTATCCTCTCCACGGGTAATATCAACATCGACGGAGCCGGGTCCGTCAACGCCACGAGCACTGGGTTTGAAGCCATCAATGCCGGGGGTGATCTCGCTATCAAAGGTTCGGGCAACGTCAACGCCACGGGCGCATCGGATGGCATCAGGGCAAACGGCAATATCACGATTGACGACAGCGGAGCCGTCAGCGCCAGGGCTACCAAGGGCAAGGGTATTGGAACCGACAAGAACCTCACCATCAAGGGTGGCGGGACGGTCGAGGCGAGCTCCGAGAAAGACGCCGCCGTCGAGGCCAAGGGCAGCCTCACAGCCACAAACGCCTCCCTCAACGTAAACGCTGTTGAATATGGCGTCTATGCCCACAAGGGCATCACCCTCGATCATGCAAACGTGACGGTCCGTGCAAGTAAAGGCAGATACGGTGGCGCCATCGCCCTCTTCACCTACCAGGACGACATCGTCGTCAAGAACGGCTCTACCGTGGACGCGTTTGCGGAAGGCGAGGTTTCGGCTGCATTCTCCACCAGAAACGATCGACCCAACGAGAAGGGTGGCCACATCTACATCAGCGACTCCGTTGTCAAGGCCATAGCCCGCTATGTCGAGAACGGCGACGGCCCCATCCCCTACAGCGAAAACCAAGATGGCGAGACGAGGCGCGAACCCCAAGGCGAGAACATCGGCATCATCGCCCAGACCGGCGAGGGCGTCACACCCGCAGTCATCTCGATCATCCGCAGCAAGGTAACGGCCGAAGGAGATACAGCGGCAATCTTTGCCCGTGCCATGAGCGCTGACGGCAAGACAATCGGCACCATCAAGATTGAGAACGCCGCCATCCAGACGCCCGAAGGCGGCAAGGTCATTGACTATCGCAAGCTCCGTAACGGCATCTACGAGGCAGGCCAAGCCATCGGCACGGGCGACGCTGTGATCGACTCCCCCTATAACGAAGCTGTCGCCAAGAGCATGGTCATCGCACCTCCCGAGGTAGCCAAGCCGGAAGACCCCAAGCCCGACGAGACCAAGCCCGCGGAGTCCAAGCAGGACCCCAAGCCCGAGGGCGCAAAGACGACCAAGACCGTTGCGGTTGCAACCACGAAGGCCAAGGCCACCGGCGTGCTCGCGGCAACCGGCGACACCTCGGGTGCGGCCATCGTGGCAACCGTCCTTGCGGGAACAGCCGCTATCGCCGCAGGCACCATGGCGAGCCGCAAACGCTCGTAGACGCCTCTGCGCACATGGCAGCTCCCGCGAAGGCCCCGAGTCCCAGCACCGTTTAACAACGCCACCGCCGAGCTCCCCTCCGGCGGTGGCGTTTTCCATATGCGTCCGCAGGGTATGCACGAGATTGTCTTTTGTCTAGCCCAACCTGCATGAGCCGGCGTGCGACAATGGGGGCCGTCGATATCACAACGTCGAGAGAAGCCCGTCATGGAAGCGCATCAAAAGCAGATAACCGTTCATGCACAGCATGCCGAAAGCGCACCAGTCATCTATCTTCCCGTGGTCATGGGCGACGGCGCGGAGGTTTATGAACGCTGCCGAGAGCTCAACTGCCCGCCCTTCACGCTTGTCGGCATTGGCAGCCTCAACTGGAATCGCGAGCTGAGCCCCTGGGGATGCGACGGAACCGTGCGCGATGCCGAGCCCTTTGGCGGTCAGGCTTCCGGATTTCTCGATGAGCTGTTGAACTGGATAATCCCAGAGGCCGAGTCGTCGCTTCCTCAGCCGCCCACCTGGCGCGGCATTGCCGGCTACTCGCTCGCGGGCCTCTTCGCGCTCTGGTCCCTCTGGCAAACCGACGCCTTTAGCCGCGCCGCAAGCGCATCGGGGTCGTTGTGGTTTCCCGACTTTGTCGATCGCGCCAGCACGGCCCCTTTTGCCGGCAACCCGCAGGCCGTCTATCTGTCACTCGGCAAAAAGGAGACCAAGACACCCAACCGCATGATGCGGCATGTACTCGACGACACACGCGCGATGGAAGCGTTGCTCGTCGCGCGCGGCATTCCAACAACGCTGGAGCTCAACCCCGGCAATCACTTTGCCCAAACCGATCTGCGCATGGCACGTGGCATCCACTGGATATTGACGCATTAAAAATGACGCCCGCGCGTACGCATGGGCGCCATTTTTTGATTCAGCTGGACGCAGTTGTTACTCAGCAGCCTCCTCAAGCTCGGAGACATCAAACTCAAAGTCGTTGCCCGGTAGGATGGCATTGAGCACAATGCCCACCAGCGAACCCACGGCAAGACCCGAAAGCGAAATCGTCACGCCGCCCAGCTCCAACACGATGGCACCGGCGGTGCTGTACGCAATGCCGAGCGAGAGCACGAGCACCAGAGCTGCCACCAGCACGTTGCGGTTGTTCTGGAAATCGACCTGGTTTTCGATGAGGTTGCGGACGCCCACAGCGCTGATCATGCCGTAGAGCACGAGCGACACGCCGCCGATAACGCATGCCGGCATGGCGGCGATGACCGCGGCGAACTTGGGGCAGAACGAAAGCACGATGGCGCAGCACGCGGCAATGCGGATCACGCGCGGGTCGAACACGCGCGTCAGGGCGAGCACGCCGGTGTTCTCGCCATAGGTGGTGTTGGCCGGAGCGCCAAAGAGCGAAGCCAGGATCGTGGCAAGGCCGTCGCCGAGCAGCGTGCGATGCAGACCGGGATCGGCGATGTAGTTACGCTCGCAAGTGGAGCCGATAGCCGAGATATCACCGATATGCTCGATCATGGTCGCAAAGGCCAGCGGCATGATGGTAATGATGGCCGTCGTGGCAAGGCCGCTATCGAACTGCGGGCCAAAGAGCGCAAACACGGTGTTGTCCCACACGATGGGCAAGCCAACCCAGGGAGCGGCTGCGACGCCAGAGAAGTCGACCTCGCCCAGCGCAGCCGCAACGGCATAGCTCACCACAACGCCCAGCAGAATCGGCACGATCTTGACCATGCCGCGGCCCCAGATGTTGCAGATGACGATAACGGCAACGGCAATGACAGCCACGAGCCAGTTGGTCTGGCAGTTAGTAATAGCGGAACTTGCCAGGATCAAGCCGATGGAAATGACGATGGGACCAGTCACCACCGGCGGAAAGAAGCGCATGACGCGCTTGGCGCCAAACGCGCGGAACAGGGCCGCCAGCACCGGATAGAGCAGGCCGGCGCAGGCTACACCCAGGCAGGCGTAGGGCAAAAGCTCGGCCTCGCCGTTGGGCGCGATTGCGGCATAACCGGCAATAAAGGCAAACGACGAGCCCAAGAAGGCCGGCACCTTACCGCGCGACAGGAAGTGGAACAGCAGCGTGCCCAAGCCGGCAAACAAAAGCGTTGCCGAAACCGAGAGACCGGTGAGCACGGGCACCAGCACCGTGGCACCAAACATGGCAAACAGGTGCTGTAGGCCGAGCAAAAACATGCGCGGGCGGCCGAGCGACGATGCGTCGTAGATGGCATCGGTGACGGCGGGCGTCGAAGACTGGGACATGGATGTCCTTTCGAATGGAAGGGCGATCGGGCATATCGGATAACCTGCCCGAACGATACGATCCGAACCATTGTACGCGATACGCAACGTCTCGCACGCGCCGTCGCCTGCGAACGGTAGCGTTACTTCCAAACGCGCTCGGCAACGCGCTTGACCAGCGCGATCTTTGCCCATTGCTCATCCTCGGTCAGCTTGTTGCCAATCTCGCAGCTGGCAAAGCCGCACTGGGGCGACAGATACAGGTTCTCGAGCGGAACATACTTTGCAGCCTCGTGAATGCGTTCGACGATGGCATCCTCGTCCTCAAGCTCAGCGGCCTTGGTGGTCACCAGGCCCAACACGACCTTCTTGCCGGGGGCAACGTACTTGAGCGGCTCAAAGCCACCGGCACGCGGCGTATCGAACTCAAGGTAGAACGCATCGACGTTCTCGTGTGCGAACAGGTACGGCGCGATGGGGTCATAGCCGCCCTCGAAAGCATAGGTAGAGTGGTAGTTGCCGCGGCACACGTGCGTGTTAATGACGAGGTCGTCGGGCTTGTCCTCGATGGCGGCGTTGTTGAGCGCCACGCCCAGCTCGCTCACCCTTTGCAGGTCAACCGGGCTCATGCCAGTCTTGGACACAAAGTCGGTATCGCAGTAAATGCCCCAGGTGCAGTCATCAAACTGGATGTTGCGGCAACCCGCTGCGTACAGGTCGGCGATCACCGTGCGATAAGCGGCTGCAATTGCGTCGGCAAGTTCCTCATCGGTCTTATAGACAGCGCGCAGGCTCTCCTGCTGGCCATCGCAGCGGTCGAGCGTAACCTCCGAGAACGTCTGGATCGGCGCCGGAATGGTCTGGCGCGCAACCTGGCCCTCGCCCTCAAGCACCTTGACAAACTTAAAGTGCTCGACGAAGGGGTGGTTCTCGCCGCTGATGGGGCCGGTCACCACGGCGGTGTCAGCCGTGGTCTCCTCGTCGTGGAACATATAGCCCGTACGCGAGGTGCGGCGTTCAATGCCGTTGAGCCCCCACATAAAGTCGAGGTGCCAGTAACTGCGACGAAACTCGCCATCGGTAATCACCTGCAGGCCAGCGGCCTTTTGCTTTGCCACCAAATCGCGAATGGCATCGTCCTCGACGGCCTTAAGCCCCTCGGCATCAAGCGTGCCTGCCGCATAGGCAGCGCGGGCGTCCTTTACGGCCTGCGGACGAAGAAAGCTGCCGACGATATCGGCGCGAAACGGCGCGTTCGGTTGAATCGAAGTGCTCATGGATATCTCCCTTTGCATTGGTTGCTTTACTGGGACAGAGTATGAGCGCTCATATGGCCATCGTAAAATATATGTTTATAACAGTTTGATATAGATGCTTCCTATATCAGCTAGGACTGCCATAAAGAGATTTGATCCGTGCAGAACGCAGCAGCTTAGATGTGCTGACGAATCGCGTCAATATAGGCCCGACCGTAGCGCGTGAGCGTCGTGTTCTTGCGCGTGATGATGCCAATCTCCATGTACTCGTCCACATCGAGCGGAATGGAGATAATACCCGGCCCGTTGAGCTCGTGGCTGATCACGCCCGAACACACCGTGTAGCCGTTGAGGCCCATGGCCAGGTTGAACAACGTCGCACGGTCACGTACGCGGATATTCTTGCGACGCTCAAAGGTCGAGGTCAGTTCCTCGGAATAGTAAAACGAGTTATAGCTGCCCTGCTCGTAGGACAGGAACGGGTAGTCTTCCAAGTCCTCGAGCGTCACGCTCGAGCGGCCCGCCAGCGGATGGTCTGCGCACACGAAGACATGCGGCGTGGCGCAGAAGAGTCCCTCGAATACGAGCTCGTTGGCGGCAAGCATGCGCTCGATAACCTCGCGGTTATGCTCGGATAAGTATAGGATGCCCAGTTCGCTTTTCATATGCGCGACATCCTCGATAATCTCGTGAGTCTGCTCCTCGCGCAGGGTAAAGTCGTAACGCGTGGCATCGAACTCGCGGATCACGTCGACAAACGCGTTAACGGCAAAGGAATAATGCTGGCAGCTCACACTAAAGTGCGGCACCTGCTCGGATGCGCCCTTGTACTTGCCCTCGAGCAGGTCGGCCTGGTCGAGCACCTGGCGCGCATAGCCCAAGAAGGTCTCGCCTTCCTCGGACACAACGACGCCCTTGTTAGTGCGCTCAAAGATATGCACACCCATCTCGTTTTCGAGATCGCGAATCGACGCGGTAATCGAAGGCTGCGACACAAAGAGCCGGCGCGAGGCCTCGGTGATGCTGCCGCATTCGACAACCTTTACAACATATCTGAGCTGCTGAAGCTTCATAGCCTTCTCCCTAGACGTTCGTGACGCCAAAACCCGCCGCGTCCATTTGGCGCATAAACGACGGCATCTCCCCCGTCGCGGCGCAGGCGGCAATCTGATGTAGAGCCCCGGCGACCGCATCGTCTGCCGCAGCGCCGATATGCCAGCGCGCGGCAGCCGTGACGGCCTCGTTGGCATTGGCGACTGCAACGGAGTTGGGAACGGCATCGATCATGGGCAGATCGTTATCGGAATCGCCGAATACGGCCACCTCGTCGGGCGTCAGGCCCAAAGCGTGCGCCAGCTCTAACGCAGCGCAGCCCTTGTCCCAATCAGCAGGAAGGATGTCGAACAGGCGCACGCGGTTGTTGGGAAACACAAGCGAGAGCTCCGGCACCTCAGCGGCAACGCGCTCGCGTAGCTCCGCGAGCTCCTCACGCGAACGAGCACTCCAGATATTCGCCTTGAACACCGACGCGTCATCGACAACAGGACGGCACGGGGCCTCTTCGCCTTTGAGCCACGCGTTGCCGCCCGACTCCATGGCGCGGCGCACGCGCTCGGGGTCGCTCGTCACACAATAGGCATCGTTGCCCCAAAAGTCATCACCCAGGCCGTAGACCTTCAGATACGTATCGTCGGTCTCTTGCTCCAAGTAGTCAGCCAAGCGCATAAGGGCGGCGTTGTCGGTCGCATGCGAGGCTACCACCTCGCCGTCCACAAACATGACCTGGCCGTTGCAGAACGCGCCGGTCGAGAAGCACTCGGCGCGATTGCGGAACATCCAGCCCATCGCGGAGGGCTGGCGACCCGAAACCGGGCCAAAGTGCAGACCCGCCGCCTGCATGGCATGAATGCCCTCGATGGCGTAGTCGCTGGCGCCGTCATGCCCGGCTGGAATCAGCGTATCGTCCATATCGGTCAGCACAAGTTTAATCATAAGGCCCCCTCGGTCATTCTTAATCCCGTCTATTGTACCGACCTGCCAAAAAGGGACAGGTTTATATTGGCAGGTTTTATCTGGGAAAACGCAAAGCCCCAGTTGTTACCTGCCAAAATAAACCTGTCCCTTTTTGGCAGGTGCGCTAGTATAGGGAACAACAGATTCGATGCGGGAGTGCCGGCGGTGCAAACCACAAGGCTGAGAGGGCATGGGGCCCAATCCTTTGAACCTGTCAGTTAATGCTGGCGTAGGGAGCATGCCGCCTTTTTAGGGGCGCTGTCTATGCACAGCGCCCCTTTTCTATGCCAAGGAGGCATGTGCAGTGATCGATTCGAAACAGCTCAAGCAAAACGTGGTCAAGGCCGTGGAGGAGATTCGTGCCAACAATCCGATGGCGGGCTCCATCACCAACACGGTGACGATTGACTTTGTCGCCAACGCGCAGCTCGCCGTGGGCGGATCGGCCGCCATGGTCTATCTGCCCGACGAGGGCGAGGCGCTCGTTGCCGGCGGCGGCGCCATCTATCTGAACATGGGCACACTCTTCCCCATCTACGAGCAGACGATTCCCCGCGCGGCCAAGGCGGCACACGACGCCGGCAAGCCCTGGGTGCTCGATCCGGTGGGCCTGGGCATCGGCAGTCTGCGCACCCAGCTGGTAGGCGAACTCAAGCAGTACAAGCCCACCATCGTGCGCGGCAACGCCTCCGAGATCATTGCGCTCGCCGGCCTGTGGGGTCTTGAGGGTGAAGCCGCCGATCTGAGCCGCGTGCGCGGCGTTGACACCACCGATACGGTTGACGCCGCCCGCGGTGCCGCCGCGGCGCTCGCCCGCTACACCGGCGGCGCCGTAGTGGTCTCGGGCGAAGTCGACCTGATTACCGACGGCACGACCATGGCCAAGTCCCACGGCGGCAGCCCGCTCATGTCCAAGATCACCGGCTGCGGTTGCTCGCAGGGCGGCGTGTTGGCCGTGTACGCTTGCGCCACCGACCCGTTTACGGCGGCCATCTGCGGCACCGCCGTCTACAACGTTGCCGGCACGCGTGCCGCCGCCGTTGCCGATGCCCCGGCAAGCTTTAAGGTCGCCTTTATCGACGAGCTCTACCGCGCGACCGCTCAGGACATTGCCGATAACCAACTCGAGCTCGAGGAGGCATAAGCCATGTCCGAGCCCGCAACCAATGCCGGCATGAACACGCTCGTCGCTGTGGCCATCGCCCCGTGCGGCACCGGTGACGAGCTTTCCGCCGAGGTCGCCGAGGTCGTGCGCGTCATTCGCGAGAGCGGCCTTCCCAACCGCACCACCTCGATGTTCACCGAGATCGAGGGCGACTGGGACGAGGTCATGCAGGTCGTGCGCGACGCAACCTTTGTGTTGGCGAGCAAAGGTATCCGTACCGAAGTCGTGCTCAAAGCCGATATTCGCCCCGGTTTTACCGACACCATGACTGGCAAGCTCGAACGCATGGAAGCTCAGATCAAAAAGCAGGAGGAAGCACGATGAGCATCCGCGACAACCTTGATATCTCGGCCTATCTGGTACTCGGCCCCGAAAACACCCTCGGGCGACCCGTGGGCGATGTGGTGGCCCAGGCACTCGACGCCGGCTTTACCTGCATCCAGGTGCGCTCCAAGGTGGCAAGCGCCCGCGAGATCATCGCGCTGACGGGCGATGCCGCGCAGGCTATCGCACAGGCCGGCAAAACCGGGCAGGTCGCGCTGCTGATCGACGACCGCCTGGACTGCGTACTCGCCGCGCGCGAGCAGGGCATTGCTGTCGACGGCGTGCACGTGGGCCAGAGCGATATTCCCGTCGAGGTCTGCCGCAAACTTTTGGGCCCCGATGCCATCGTGGGCCTTTCGGCCCGTTGCGAGGAGATGCTCGAGTACGTCAAGACCGCCGACATGAGCCTAGTCGACTACCTGGGCATCGGCCCGCTCCACGAGACCGAGACCAAGCGCGACTGCGGACGCGCGGCCGACGGCTCTATCATCACCAAAAGCTTTGAGGACCTGGCCGCACTCCACGCGGCAAGCCCCGTGCCCATCGTGGTGGGCGGCGGCGTAAAGATGGCCGACCTGCCGCAGCTCAAGGCCACCGGCGTCGACGGCTTCTTTGTGGTGAGCGCCGTCTGCAGCGCCGACGACCCCTACGCCGCAGCCAAGGAGCTCGTCGATACCTGGCAGCAGGCATAAGCCTAGACCGAGCAGTTGCTCCGCAGCCTCATGTCTTCAATAGCGGAAAGCGCATACCAGTTTGGACGTCCATTCTGGGATGCGCTTTCCGCATAGAGGACCAGCGGGAAACTGCGTCCCAGTCTGAACGCTGATTACGGGATGCAGTTTCCGGCGTAGTCCCTACCCCGCCAGATACGCTTCCAGCGCGGGCAACGTCGCCTCCGCATCGCGACGGCCGATCTGGTAGATGCGCTCGAGTTCATCGGGCTCGCGGCACAGCGACGGCACCTTCACCGATTCGCTCGGCCGCACCACAAAGATCTCGCCAGCGGCTTCGCGACGCGCCAGGTCATCGAGCGTGGCATTGTAGACCTCGTGCCGATGCTCAAGCGCCGCAACAAACTCCGGATAGTGACGATACACGCGACGCAGCATAGGCATCACGCTATTGGGCTGCTTTACAAAGCCTGCCGGCTGCGTCAGCACCACCACGTTGCGGTCATAGCCTTGCTCAAACAGCCAAGCGCTGGGAATGGAATCGGCAACACCGCCATCCAAGTACTTACGACCCTCGATGGCAACAGGACGCGTCGCCACGGGAATCGCCGACGACGCCCGGATCCACTCAATATCGCGCTCGTCGCCATAGGGCAGGTCATGGTAGACGGCCTGCCCCGTCTTAAGATCGGTACATACGCACGTAAACTGCATGGGGCAGGCGCGATATGCCTCCAGATCGATGGGATCGCGCTCGATGGGTACCTCATGATAGGCAAACTCGGCATTGAACATATCGCCGGTTCGCAACCAGCTCGTCACGCTCGCATAGCGTTTGTCGGCGCAATAGGCCTTGTTGTAGCGAATGGCGCGGCCGATCTGGCGCGATTTAAAGTTGTAGCCAAACGCCGCGCCCGCCGAGACACCCACCATATGGTCGCAGGTTAAGCCGTGCTCCATCCATACGTCGAGCACGCCCGCCGTATACATACCGCGGTAGCCGCCTCCCTCGAGCGCAAGCCCCACCGTGCGCGTCGTGTCTGGCTGTGCCATGCGACCATCTCCGTTCCCGTGTTTTAAAGCGGAACAAGTATACCCGCCAACATATATCGACTCAGTCGCATTTATATCGAGCATCGCATCGTCACGCTACCGATTGGCGAATAATAGCCGCCCGCGGCAGGGGCACCCATATACAATCCTCTATTGTTGTTTATACTACTCAATAGTTATCAGCAGCGAACACGGACCGACATATTAAACCAGCGACGCAGCAAGGCGGGGGCCTGGATACACGCAAAGCGTTGAGCAGCAACGCGTGTGTACAACGAGCTCGCCCGACGCAATACACCCCGACCTCAGGAAGCCGCTTACAGCATGGATATCGCCAGCAATTACACCGAGACGCTCGAAAAGACCATCCGTGACCTTCTCGAGCGTCAGGACGATCTGATCAGGACTGCCTTTACCGACCAGCTCACCGGACTGGGCAACCGCGGCGGTTTCACCCGTTCCTTAGAGGAGCTCTGGGAACAGGAATTGCCCGTAACCATGGCGTTTATCGACATCGATAACCTTAAGCACTGCAACGACATCTTTGGCCATGACGAGGGCAACCGCTATATCTTACAGGTGAGCCTCTATCTCAAGCTGTATATGAAGGTGGACGAGGCGACATTTCGCCTGGGAGGCGACGAGTTTGCCATCCTGTCTACGATCGCGACCGAGGACGACCTCGCCGAGCGTCTGGAACACTGCCGGACGGTCCTGCTCAAAAACAACGATGCCGAGATGCCTCACTCGTTTAGCTACGGAGTGTCGCACGCCGACCCCGCCCTGGGCGAAGCCCCCAATCGCTTGACGAACGATGCCGACCATCGCATGTACGACTATAAGCTGCGCCATGCCGTGCACCTTGATCGACGCAATATCACGCAAGTCCACGCCGACGATTTCGAAGTTAGCGATCGCATTTTCGACGCCCTTTCGATGCTCAACGAAGGCCGCTATTTCTTTATCGAGAACCTGGACAAACATCGCACCCTTTGGTCACAAGGCGCCCTGCGCGACCTTGGTCTTCCTTCGGAGCATATAGACAACTGCCACGATTACTGGAAAACGCGCGTCCATCCCAATGACCTCGAGGCCTATAGCGACGATATCGACCAGATCTATAACGGCTCCAAGCACCGTCGCGTCATGCAATACCGCGTGCGCAACGCCGCCGGCGACTACGTTCTCTGCCGTGCTCGCGGGTTTCGTATCGACGGCGACGGAAATGTCCCCTCGCTCTATGTTGGCGAGCTCGTCAACCACTCGCTTGCCGAGACCGTCGACGCCGCCACGGGCCTTGGAACGCAGCGTATGTTGCTCAACGCTATCGATGCCTGCCGTCGCGACTGTTGCGAGACGGGGCTTATAGCGGTGCGCGTTCGCGGCACGACAAAGCTCAACGAGCTTTACGGAGCCGAGGCTGTCGACAACATGCTTGCCGAATACGCAGGCCGTATGCTGTCGATCACCCGTGGCAGGAGTCGCGTCTACCGCTCACGAAGCGTCCAGTTCGTCGTGCTCAGCAACGATTTGGACCATGAGGCGTTCGAGCAACTGGTCCATCATCTAAAAGAGGCCGTTTTCGCTCCCGTTCGAATCGCGGGCGATACCATTACTCCCGTCTGTCTTGTCGTCCCGGCCTTCTACGAGCGCCTAGCCAACCAAGCGACCGCCGTTTTAGGCGAACTCGACCGTCGCCTTCGCACGGCCGGCGGACTTGTTCCCAACGACAGCCTCCCCATACCCGAGATAGAGCGCAAAAGCGCTATCGCCGAGCGCATCGATATGCTCACGGGCCTCTGTCGACCCAGCGAGTTTATGCGGCGCGCCAACGCATTTCTCCAGACAAGGCGCGACGGCGCTTGGTGTATCGCCACCGTCGACATGGGACACATGCGACTGTTCAACGAATGGCACGGACAGGCCGAGGGAGACCGCATGCTCGCCGATGTGGGCACGGTCCTCAAGGACATCGAAAATGCCGACATGGGCGTCGCAGGATACTGGGGCCAAGACGACTTTTGCATACTCATCCCCTTTGAGCACGACACCGTCCATCAAATCTATAACAGCGTTCGCGAGGCCGTGGCCAAACATGATGACGGCGTGGGTTTCTGGCCGTCCATGGGCGTCTACCCCATCGACTCCAACGAGGAAATCACCATCGATGCGCAGGCCAAGGCCATGTTTACCAATCGGCGTGCAAAAAACGACTTTAAGGAGCGCATTGCCATTTTCCGCCCCGAGGAGTACGAGCGCGAAATCTCGTTCCACCGCACGCTGACCGAATTCCAGTATGCGCTCTCAAACGGCCGCATTACCTACTACTTGCAGCCCCAGGTCGACATGGAAACCGGCGAGATCACTGGCGCCGAGGCGCTCACGCGCTGGATTGACAAGGATGGCTCCCTCATTTCACCCGTCACCTTTATCCCCGCTCTCGAGGAAAGCGGTTTTGTGGTGACGCTCGACAAATACGTTTGGCAGGGCGTTGCCTCGTGGCTGCGCGGGCGCATCGATCGAGGGCTTCGCGTGGTTCCGATCTCGCTCAACGTGTCGCGCGTGGATATCCTTGCCTGCGACGTTGCCGAGCATATGGGGGCACTCGCCGACCAATACAATCTGCCGCCCGAGCTCATGCGCATCGAGATCACCGAGACGGCTTATACGGGAGAGTCCGAAGCTGTGGATAAGCTGACGGCCGACCTGCACAACCGCGGCTTCTCGACCTACATGGACGATTTTGGCACCGGCCAGTCCACGCTCGCGATGCTCAAGAACGTCAACGTCGACGTCATCAAGCTCGACCGCACGTTTGTGCCCGTCGACGGCGATCAAGGCCGCAGCGTGCAAATCATTTCATCAATGCTCGAGATGGCGCAGTCGCTCCATCTGCCCGTTGTGGTCGAAGGCATCGAGACAAATGAGCAGGCAAACATGCTACGCCAAATGGGCGCCCGCTACGCTCAGGGCTTCCTCTACTACCGTCCCATGCAGGCGGAGGATTTTGAGGCACTGCTCGACGGTGGCGACAGCAACTAATACGCTCGTGCGCAAACGCCACCGTCGAGGGAGCGTTTGTTCCCATGAGCTAACTAATACCCCAATCTAAACCGAATTGGGAGTAAGATACAAACCATTGTTCCATCCAAGGAGGTCATCCATCATGAACGAGTCGTATCGCCTGGGCGAGCAATCAATCATCGCTCATCTTCAGCGACTTGCGAACGGGGCCTCAACCACCGAGCTCGATGTTGCCGCGCTGCCCCCGGAGCTGCGTGCCATTGGTGAGCAACTGCAGAAAACGCTCGCCATCCTGCAACAAGAACGCGAGCTGCTTGAGCACGGCGCCTATATCGACTCGCTCACCAATCTTGGCAACCGTGGCGGACTCGACCGCCATGTCGATCAGCTCTGGCGCAAAGGCACCCCCTTCACCTGCGCCTATATCGATATCGACCGCCTTAAGCATTGCAACGATAAGTTTGGCCACGCCGAGGGCAATCGCTACATTCTGAGCATCTGCCGCGCACTCACCGAGACAATGGAGCACGATGAGTTGCTGTTCCGTATCGGTGGAGACGAATTTGTACTTATATCCCCCACGACAGACGAAGCCGAGCTCGAGCAGCGCCTGGAGCGGACGCGTGCCAATCTTATCGAGGCAACATCAGGCGACAAGGCGCCCATGATCGCCAGCTTTAGCTTTGGCTGCTCGCGCGTCGACCCGCTTGCAGGCGATACGCGTCGCCAGATGACAAAGGACGCCGACCGCAAAATGTATCGCTACAAGCTCATGTACCGTGTGCAACAACCGGAAGAAGGCGATGCGCCGCAACGCCCGGTCACCGAACAACCCCCCCCCCTGCAACGACCGAGTGTTCCAAGCGATCTCCATGAGCTCCGAGACGCGCTATCCGTTCATCATTAACCTCGACACCGGCGAATCGCAATGGTCGGTTAATGCCGTGCGCGATTTTGACCTACCCTCCCAGCATCCCTACAACTCGCTTGATATATGGCTTGCCCGTGTTCACCCCGAGGACCGCGACAACGTACGCGCCGAGCTCGATATGGTGGTAAACGGCACGTGGCACTTCCACTGCATGCAGTATCGCGTCATGAATACCGCCGGAAAATACGCGCTTTGCGACTGCACGGGCTACCGCCTGGACGGCACCGATACCGAGCCCAACATGTATGTGGGCATTGTCACCAACCGAAGCTTGGCAGATACGACCGATTCCGTGACCGGCCTGGGCGATATCCACGCCCTGGTCAACGCCATTGGCGAGATGCGTCGCGTGGCACGAAACGCGGGCTTGATCGCCATTAAAATCGACGACATCGCCAAGGTCAATGCCCGCTTTGGCTTTGATGCAGGCGACCGCGTTTTGGCAGAAAGCGCCGCCTGCCTCATGGATTGCTCGCGCGGCAAGGGTCGTCTGTTCCGCTCGACCGGACCGATGTTCGTGGCGCTCTTTGACGACTTTGATCCCGAAGAGACCGACGCGGTTGCAGACGAAATCGAACGGTTCTTGGGATCGCCCGTGCTCCTTGGCTCATTTGAATATCAGCCGCCCCTTCGCGTGGCCACGCTTCATCTGGACGCCGTTGACCGACAGCCCGTTTCCATTTTGAACGAGCTCAATGCGCTGGTTAAAGAGGCGCCGCAGGTACCGGGCACCAAGCTGGACTAGCGTTATGGGGCGCATGATGGTTAATTTCCGATCTCGGCGAACACATCAGGCAAATAGGTCGTACCCGCAGTTAGCCGAACCCCCCCCGCAGTCCCTCCCGGGGCCCGGGGGCACCGTTTTCGATACTCTTGGTTTCCTTCATCCGATGCAAATAAGTGCTCAACAACATAAAACCTATCCCCCGCCACGGATATGCCCTCGAGTAAATCTGTTAAGCCAACCCTATCAAATTCTTTTGACAATTGGCTGTATTGGTCCATTTTGTCGTCCATCCCGCTTCCGCTGGCTATCGCCTCATAAACACAAACCTAACGAGCCGCACGAACGACAAAGAGGCCAAGCTGAACAGAAGTAGAACCAAAACTTCAAAAACACTGGTATTCCAATCGCGCACCCAGCCCTCTACCGCCCACAAGAAAAACAGCAGCCCCATCCATAACGTCACAGAAGAAATCAACTTTGCGTAAGGGCGTATATCAATCCCGCTCTCCCTTTTTGTGACATCATATCCAGCAATTGAGCTGAGCCATCTTCCTCTTCTGTATTGGATTGAAAGAAGAATCAGGGCAATCGAAGTTATCAAGCAGACAGCATCCTCTGTTTCCATAGAACTTCCTTTGCTTTCCGTCCTAGCTGCGCGTTCACAATCGAATCAAACCAAGTGTGAATTACTCGATAGCAACCGCCTTAGTATTAATCATAGCCTCCGCAGCAGCCCGCCTTCCAAGACCTCAAAGCTCGCCATCGAGGGCGACCCGCCCAGACCCCTTACAATCTGCTCGCACGAGGCCCCGCACTCCAACATCCTCTGGACCGTATCCCGCACGTACCTGGTGGGCGAGCCTGCCGTGGGCCCTCGGGGCCGGCATCGCGCCCCACGCCATCAGTCCTCTCGTGCGATAATCCTCTGCAGAAGTCACCAACAGCAGAGGGAGTTTGTGATGAAGGTTCTTTTGGTCAATGGCAGCCCCAAGGCAAACGGCAATACCGCCCGCGCACTCGCCGAGGTCGCCGAGCAGCTCAACGCCGAGGGCATCGATGCCGAGATGTTTCAGCTGGGCGCCAAGCCCATTCGCGATTGCATCGGTTGCGGTCAGTGCGGCAAGCTCGATTGCCGCTGCACCTTTGACGACGATGTAGTCAACGAGCTGATTGCCGCTGCCGAGCAGGCAGACGGCTTTGTCTTTGGCTCACCCGTCTACTATGCGCACCCCAGCGGACGCATCCTCTCAGCACTCGACCGCGCATTCTATGCAGGCAGCAAGGCCTTTGCGCACAAGCCGGGCGCCGCTGTCGCCGTTGCCCGCCGCGGCGGCACGTCGACCACGTTTGACGTGCTCAACAAGTACTTCACCATCAACCAGATGCCCGTGGTAGCGTCCACCTACTGGAACAACGTCTTTGGCGCCATGCCGGGCGAGGCCGCCCAGGACGCCGAGGGCCTTGCCACCATGCGAAACATCGGCAAAAACATGGCCTGGCTGCTGCGTTGCATCGAGGCGGGAAAGGCCGCTGGCATCGAAGCTCCCGAGGCCGATCGCGCTAGGACCAACTTCATCAGGTAGAACGGCGGAACCAAACAATGAACGTGCAGATCTTCGGTACCAAGAAGTCCTTCGATACCAAGAAGGCCCAGCGCTATTTTAAGGAGCGCCGCATCAAGGTGCAGTTTATCGACCTTAAGGAAAAGGAGATGAGCAAAGGCGAGCTCACGAGCGTGATGCAGGCGGTCGGCGGCATCGACAAGCTGCTCAACCCCAAGGCCAAGGACGAGGAGACGCTCGCGCTCATCCAGCACCTCACCCCTAGCCAGCGCTTCGACAAGTTGCTCGAGAACCAGCAGGTTCTAGCCGAGCCCATCGTGCGCAACGGCAAAAAGGCCACCGTCGGTTATTGCCCCGATGTATGGGGAGCCTGGGAGTAGCCTGTGTTATTTGCCGGCGCGTGGGTATAAGAGCAGGCGTTTGGCATAAGATTCAACTGTAAGCCATGTCTAACAAAGGAGGGCACATGCCCAACAAACCCGTGAAGATCATCATGCTTACCGGATACCTCGGTGCCGGCAAGACCACGCTGCTCAACCACATCCTCGCTAACGACGGCGGCATCCGCGCCGCCGTGATCGTCAACGATATCGGCGAGATCAACGTCGACGCCAGCCTCATCGCCGACGGCGGCCTTTCCGAGACCGACGACCTCATCCCGCTCACCAACGGCTGCATCTGCTGTACGCTTTCGGATGACCTGGCCAACCAGCTGCAGGGCATCGCCGATTCGGGCAAGTTCGACTACATCATCATCGAGGCATCGGGCATTTGCGAGCCCATCCCCATCGCCTACACCATCTCGAGCTTCTGTGACGAGGCCAAGGTAGGCGGCGAGGCCAAGCTCGCGCTCGATAACATCGTGGCCGTGGTCGACTGTGCCCGCATGTACGACGAGTTCAACGGCGGTCGCGACCTGCTGGCTGAGGATATCGACGAGGACGACATCGAAAGCCTGCTCATCCAGCAGATTGAATTCTGCTCCACGCTGATCCTCAACAAGACCGACACCGTGACGCCTGAGCAGATCGCCGAGCTCAAGGCCATCGTGCGCAGCCTGCAGAAGGACGCCGTGATCGTCGAGGCCCAAAACGGCGAGGTCCCCATGGAGGAGCTGCTCGACACCGACCGCTTCGACTTTATGCGCGCCTACAACTCCGCCGCCTGGATCGAGGCCATGGAGCATCCCGAGGAGCACGACGACCCCGAGGTGCTCGAGTACGACATCGAGACCTT
This sequence comes from Collinsella sp. AM31-2AC, assembly GCF_003469285.1. NCBI lineage: Bacteria > Bacillati > Actinomycetota > Coriobacteriia > Coriobacteriales > Coriobacteriaceae > Collinsella > Collinsella sp. AM31-2AC. Next base: position 48,287 of record NZ_QSJB01000004.1, on the reverse strand, counting down.
TGTGTACTCGCGCCGCAAGCCGTTTGACCTGCAGAAGTTCACCGATTTTGTTGAGCAGGAGTGGCCCGACGAGGTCATCCGCGTCAAGGGTCCGCTGTGGCAGACCGGCGATCCGGACATGTGCTACATGTTCGAGCAGGCCGGCCACCAAATGCGCCTGATGGAGAACGGTCTGTTCGTTGACTCCGCGCCCGAGGGCGAGAAGCAGAAGATCATCGACGAGAACCCCGAGATCATGCAGATTTGGGACGACGAGACGGGCGACCGCATGACGAGCCTGTGCATCATCGGCCGTCACATGGACAAGGATGCGTTCATCGCCTCCCTCGATGCCTGCCTGACCGACTGGCACCGCGCCTAGATTTATCCAAGCGGGCATTTTTCCGCCTACGTAACCGCCAAACCACCACGAAGGTGCCCTTCGTGGTGGTTTTTCGTTCTGAGCCAAGGAGATTCATGTTCAACATTGTGCTGTATGCGCCCGAGATTCCGGCCAATACGGGCAATATCGGCCGCACCTGCGTGGTTACCGGCGCCCGCCTGCATCTGGTGGAGCCGCTGGGGTTTTCGCTCGACGACAAGACGGTGCGTCGCGCCGGCCTGGGCTACTGGCAAAATTTGGACGTGACGACCTATGCCGGCTGGGAGGATTTCCTTGCGCGCAACGGCCTCTCCCCCGCCGACGAACGCCTGCATCTGCTGACCAAAAAGGCGCGCCGCACCTATGCGCAAAGTACCTACCGCGACGGTGACTTTTTGGTCTTTGGCAGCGAGAGCTCGGGGATTCCCGAGCCACTGCTTGCCGCGGCGCCCGAGCGCTGCGAGCGCATCCCCATGTTGCGCGATTGCGACTCGCTCGAAAACGCCGACGCCTGGGAGGCCCACGAGGAGTCGCTCGGGCATACCGAGGACAGCCACGAAGCCATCCTTCGACAGGATATCTGCGGCAACTTCGTCAATCCGGACGACTACCGCATCAGCGCACTCAACCTCTCCAACAGCGCCGCCATCGTCCTCTACGAGGCTCTGCGCCAAACAAGCTTTCTGGGAATGTGACAAAGGGACTGTCCCTTTGTCACATATTGCACCTACTGATTTAAATGGAATTAACCGGTTTTAAACGCTTTTAACTAGAAAAGATGCCAGTATATTACTAACTTTTACTGAGTTGCACCGTATGGGTTTCTATGCTTCCATCCCGTAAAGGACAGGGACCCCGCAGCAAAAGGTCTCTACACATCAGAACTCAACTTCAAATACAAACGACTGCCGGAGTTCTCGCTTAGCTTGGCTTGTCAGGCTCGAATTCGCCCTTATGTTCAGCTTGCTGCACGCCTCGTCGATAGCCATAGCAAGTGATACAGACATGGTCATGGTCGTTTCGCTTTTCAATTCGACCCGATAGCTCTTCGCCTTGTTTTTATCCTCTCCACCGCATCTCGTCTCGATTAACAAGAGAATATCTGAGTCATGGGCATACCAATGGAGCTCAGGGCGCTGTGGGACCATGTCACCCTCGAATTCCTGTGTAAACAGAATTTGCTTCTCATTCCTCGTTGAATCGTTCGAGGAACCGTTGATTCGAACCGAGCCCTTCTTTCCCGCCTTGACATCTCCTTTAATCTGGTGACCTCGCCGAATTTCCTCGTACTCCGTCACTTCCAGCTTGCAGCGCTTCGCACCAAGCATGAACGCGATCCGCCTCAACTCGGCCATCTTGTCTTGTTGCATGGTTGCAAAATAAGAGTCAAGGTCAACAAAGCGAGACCGGTCAAATGCATCTATGTAATATGTGGAATAAAGAGATGGTTTAGGATAGAAAGACAGCTCGCTATCCCCGATTGCCTCGCGGTACAGATTGAAAATCTGCGTACCCTTAACAGTGTCCAGCCAACCAATAGCACCCCTACAGACGTCGATGCCCCGGCGCTCGTTTCCGTCAACAATTCGAATCATGTTCGGCAAATGGAATGAAGGGCTCTGATAGGTCTCCTTGGTTACCGGCCTGTATCTATTAAGCTGCTGCTGGTATGCCCAATCGTTGACCGCGTCACCGATATCCGCAGCAGTACCTGCCGCACCATCGGCCGCATCAGCAATAGCTGCCAAGGCGTCATCAACCAGCGGAGTTGCAGCACGCATTGCACCATCGGCAACTTTCTGTACGGTTGCAACCGCGCCCGCCATCGCGCTTCCGGCGCCATCAACCAACCCGGCAGCGGCCTTACGGATATCAAAACTCTGCTTATGTCGCGGCGGCTCCTCCCTTTCGACAACAGCCAGATCGTCTTTATCCTCCATTGTGACCTCCTATTTCCGATAGTCGAAATCAACCGTATATTCATCGCCAAATGCCGAGTTGAAGGTAGTGTCGAGAAAGGTGGTGTAGTGCCCGATCAGAAGCGAGCCGGCCCCAGCGATCTGTTGCCGTTTATCCAATATGCTATTCACCCCTACTCAAACGCAGCGTCAACATTGACGTCATCGCCGCATAAGGCTTTGACCTGTTTTTCGATAAGGGCGCAGGCTCTATCATCAGATTCTTGGAGCATATTGCTTTCCTTGACCTTCTTGGTCTGCTCTTTCTTTGCCTGTTTCAATAACGTGTTTAGATCATCCGTGCTTACTTGATTCCAGTTAAGAAAGCCATTGTCCTCAACATATTTCTTAAGCGTATTGGGGTCTGTCGAGAACGAGGTGATCTCCGAGTGAGGCAGTATAACCTTTACGCTCTTGACCTCTGAATTCTTATCGGCCATATTAGCCCGTACGATTGTAACCTTCATCTTATCGGCATCGATCCCGATGTCAGCTTTGCCGTCAATCGTTGCGACATATCGCTTAGACGTAAAGGGGTTTTCCCACCCAAGCGGATTGCCCGCCTCATCAATTGAAAGCAGCTGGGTGAAGTTGTACTCGTACGTCACGAGCTTAACGACTGGCGTGATCTCCTCGCGAATCGAATCATCGCTGATCGTTGTAGGATTACGCGTCAATGACATCCAGATACCCCAGGCAACCGCTAGAACCGTAACAACGACTAACCCGCCAAAGGCAACCTTTTGCGGTATCGTTGTAAGAAATTTTGTTTTTGCCATCCTGTTTCACCTTTCCTTTATTGCCCCGACGTTCCCATCATCTTCCAGCGCGAGCATGATGGCACGAATCATTCCGTCAACGGCTCAATGCAAAGCGCGACCGTTCAAAGAAAACGGCCGCGCTTTCTTTTCAATTCCCGCGAACTATTCCTTGACGCTGTAACCCGACACCGTCGGCGCAAGCCTCGAGGCGTCAACCTCGCTCATTACCTCAAACTTCACCTTCTCGCCAGGCGCCCAGGCAGATGTATCTGCGTAGCATTCTTCCGCCCTCACACCATCGGCATCGTAAAGGGCAACGTTTAGATAAACGTTTTCGAACGATATGTCAGAGGTATTTTCGACGATTGCGGTGTACGTATAGAGACCGTAGCCATCATCACTTTTCTCAAAATTCGCCGATGAGAGCAAACCGTTGATAACCTCATCGTTATGCGTCTTCTCCTCTACGGTCCTACCGTTCTTAATTAGCTCGTCAAACTCATCTTGATACTCGTCATCGACTGTTAAGTCATATCGATCGACCAGTTTCTTAAGCTGTGCGGATCGTGCGTCGTAGGCCTTTTCCCATTCCTCGTAGTACTTAGGATCAGATTCCGCATACTTCTTGGTAACATCAAGCTGATTGTCAAGCAGGTTGAGATAGGCGATGACATCTTCCTGCATCTTAGCGTCTTTAAAAGGCGCCTTTTTGAGTTCTTTGTCGTTATCGATCTCGGTTTTAATTATCTCTTTTCGCACTTTATTCGAGCTTAGATCAGCATCTTCTCCAAGCGATTCGATATAATCCGACCGCTTTTGATAACCTTGAGCAATCACAGCCATTGCACGGTCATCGGCATAATCAGGTTCATCATTTTTCTTCTCAGACTGCGAACAGCCGCTCAGCAGAAGCGCCCCACAAAACACCATCGCAAATAGCGCGGTCACCAGAGCCATTCCATAACGCCTTTTCATTTCGTCCTCCTTTAAATACAAAACAAAACACGATATATAGCCCTCGTCAAAAAGCAGACGAATTGGCAACGCGGTGGCACTATTTGGTTCAAGGGCGTGAACTGGATAAACATCGAGGGAAGGAGTGGGCTCTGTGTAATTAACTCCCCTCGTCAAAATGTCTAGCTAAAGAGGACGAGCAGACGACAAACGGTCAAAACTGGTCGCGTCCGCCCGTCTCCAACGATCGAACGTCGAGACGCTGACGTTCAAAAGCGCAGCAGCCTCTCGCCTCGTAACCTCTCCCCCTTCGAATAATTTGATGACATCGCGATAGCTATCCGGGCGTTCGAGCGCCGGCCTCCCAAATCTCACGCCACGCAGGCGCGCCGACGCGATGCCCTCCGCCTGGCGCTGCTTGATGTTTTCACGCTCTAGCTGCGCCACGTAACTCAAGATTTGAAGGACTAGGTCCGCCATGAACGTTCCCGTGATGCCATCGGGCTGTTCGCGCGTATCGAGTAACGGCATATCAAGCACCACGATGGCAGCGCGTCTATCCACCGTGATGCGTCTCCATTCATCGAGGACTTCACGATAATCGCGACCCAAACGGTCGATACTTTTGATCACGAGAACGTCACCCTCGCGCAACCTGCGAAGAAGACGCTGGTACTGGGGACGTCTAAAGTTCTTACCACTTGCCTTGTCAGCGTAAATCTGACCCTGTTGAACGGGAAACCTTCCCAGTGCGTCTAACTGGCGGTCCAAGTTCTGATCCGCGGAAGAGACACGCGCATACCCAAAGATTCGATTGTCCATAATTGCCCCTATCGGCCGCCTCTTGGCAGCATCAGCTCAAGCGAGAGCCCACTCACTATAGGGCGTGCAAATTTCGCGAATGGGATGAGGTCATTTTGGTCCTCAGGCACAAGCCGTTCAAGCGCTATGCCGACAACATGCTGACTTTTAACGGTAATCAGCTGCCTTTAACTAGAATTGCTAGAAAAGAAAACCGTGATGCTGACAGGCTTTGCCGGCATGTGGCAATGTGACAAAGGGGCTGCCCCTTTGTCACATTCGGTTATAGGTAGCGGCCGGTGATGCTTGCGGGGCAGGCCACGATGTCGCCCGGCGTGCCGGCGCAGACGATTTGCCCGCCCGCGTCGCCGCCGCCCGGGCCCATGTCGATCACGTAATCGGCATTACGGATAAGATCGAGGTCGTGTTCGATCACGATAACCGTGGCGCCCTTGGCAACGAGGCCGTCAAACACACTCAGCAGCACCTGAACATCGAGCGGATGCAGACCGATCGTGGGTTCGTCGAACACAAACACGGCGTCATCCTGCACGCGGCCCATCTCGCTCGCAAGCTTAAGGCGCTGTGCCTCGCCGCCCGAAAGCGCCGGCGTGGGCTCGCCAAGCGTCAGGTAGCCTAAGCCCAGATCGTGCAAGGTCTGCAGGCGCGCCTGGACTTTCTTGAGTCCCACCGTGGCGTCGAGGGCCTCGTCCACACTCATGTCCATGAGCTGCGGCAACGTAAGCAGACTGCCGTCCTTGCCCTCGCGATGGATATGCGAAGCCGCGTCTGCATAACGCGAACCACAACATGCCGGGCAAACGATCTCGACATCAGGCAAAAACTGCACGTCGAGCGATATCGAGCCCGTACCATCGCACGTGGAGCAGCGCAAGGCGCCGGTGTTGTAACTAAAGGCACCCGCCTTGTATCCCGCCGCTTTGGCCTCGGACGTACGGGCGAAGGCGCGGCGCAGCTCATCGTGGATGTCGGCATAGGTCGCTACCGTCGAGCGCACGTTGGCGCCGATGGGCGTGGCGTCAATCAGGTTGGCGCGCGCGATGCCCTCGGCATCGACCCAGCGCACGTGCCTTGGCAGGCGCTCACCGGCTGCCTGTGCCTTGAGCGCCGGGATGAGCGTCTCGAGCACCAGTGTCGTCTTGCCCGAACCCGAAACACCCGTCACCGCGACAAGGCGGCCGCGCGGGATATCGACTTCGAGTGGTTTGACGGTATGGATGGCATCGGTCGCCATGCGGATATGGCCTAGGTCGAACATTTCGTCGTCAGCCACCTGCGGGCGCAGACGCTTGGGGTCCGAGCGCAAGAACGGCGCGATGCGGCTGCCCTGCGATTGTTCGACCTCGTCTACCGTACCGGCGGCGATTACATGGCCGCCGCCTGCTCCCGCAACGGGGCCCATCTCGACCAGATAGTCGGCTTCTGCCAGCACGCGCGTGTCGTGGTCGACAACAACCACGGTATTGCCGTCGACCACCAGATCGCGCATTACGCCTACCAAGCCGTCGACGTTCGCGGGATGTAAGCCAATCGAAGGCTCGTCCAGCACATACAGCACGCCCGTCGATCGGTTGCGGACCACGCGGGCAAGCTGTACGCGCTGGCGCTCACCCGTGGAGAGCGTGGCGCCGGTGCGGTCGAGCGAAAGGTAGTCGAGACCCAGATCGACCAGGCGACGGGCCGTGCTCAAAAACGAATCGCAGATATCCGTCGCCATGGGCTGCATCTCGGTCGGCAAGGATGCGGGCACTCCGCGCACCCACTCAATCGCCTCGCCCAGCGTCATGGCCGCCGCCTGCGCCAGATCGATACCGCGCACCTGGGGCTGGCGCGCGGCCTCGGAAAGACGCGTGCCTCCGCAATCGCGGCACGGTCCCTCGCGCAAAAAGCGCGCAACGCGCTTGAGCCCCTTATCGTCCTTAACCTTGGCGAGCGCATTCTCGACGGTATAGACGGCGTTGTAATAGGTAAAGTCGAGCGGCGTAGCGCCCTCGCCGTTTTTGGGAACGTAGAGAATGTGCTTCTTAACTGCCGGGCCATGGAACACGATGTCGCGCTCTTGAGGCGTGAGCTGGTTAAACGGCACGTCGGTACGCACGCCCATCTCGCCGGCCACCTGCTTCATCAGGTCCCACATGAGCGTGCCCCAGGGAAGCACCGCGCCCTCGTTGATGGTCTTTGACTCGTCGGGCACCAGGCTCGCCTCGTCCACCTCGCGCATGACGCCGGTGCCGCCGCAGGTAGAACACGCGCCGCCACTGTTAAAGGCAAGGTCCTCGGCACCCGGCGCATAGAACTCGCGGCCGCATGCGGGGCACGTGAGCGACAGGCCCGCGGCCACGTTAAGGCTCGGCTCCACACGCGTCCCGCAATGCGGGCACACGTGATGGGCGCAGCGGCTAAAGAGCAGGCGCAGGCTGTTGTTGAGCTCGGTCATGGTGCCAAAGGTCGAGCGCACGCCTGGCACACTAGGACGCTGATGCAATGCGAGTGCCGCCGGCACGTGCAGCACCTCGTCCACCTGAGCATGCTCTGCCTGTGTCAGCCGACGGCGGGTATAAGTGCTGAGCGCCTCCAGATAACGACGCGAGCCCTCGGCATACAGAACCCCCAGCGCCAGCGAGCTCTTGCCCGAACCCGACACGCCGGCAATGCCCACGAGCCTTCCCAGCGGAATATCGATATCGATGTCCTTGAGGTTATGGACGCGCGCACCACGTACCTCGATAGCACTCGGCTGTTGCGACACCGTCATCGCTCCCCTTCCTGTTGATCGAATGTGACAAAGGGACTGTCCCTTTGTCCTTTACTTGTGCCATAAAACACGATCTCGAATGTACTCGCCCAGCATGGGCACGGTAAACCGGACGAGACCGTATCCGGCAGCCTCGATGACGCGCTCGCGAATCAGGCTTGCGCGATATTTACTCGCCCAGCTCTGGGTACGGTCGCAGCGCTCAATGATATCCGCCATGCGCGTCGGCTTGTCCTCGTCAACCGCCATGGCCTCGATAAAGAGACGCTGTGGGGTGCGCAGCCCGTAATACAGAGGCGCGTCAACCGCTTCGTAGAACTCGGAGACGGCATCCGCATGGCCATCCTCGACATCGCGCCTTTCAATGACTTGCGAGCCACGCCGGACAGCAGACCGCCACATGTAATATCCCACCAGCTGAACCATATAGGGATGCCCCATGCTCTTGCGCGCCGCAAGGTCCGCAGTCTCCGCATCAATGTAAAGACCGGCGCACTCGACCGTCTGGATATACGAATCGCGCACTTTGGGCACAGAAATCGCCCCCAACGTACGCTGCTGGGCACGCCGCAAAAACGTCACGCTCGGCTCTTCGAGCAAATCGTCAACCATGCTGGGCAAGCCGGCAAAGACCAGCGCAAGACCGCGTTGCTCGCTATCGGGCAAGCCCGTGGCATCCTGATCTCCGAGCACCTGCTGATAGAGAACGGCGAGAGCCGCCAGTTCCTCGATAGACGCAGATTGAGCCTCGTCAATCGCAAACAGAATACCCTTGCTTGGGCCGAGTTTCTTGAGACGTTCGTTGACCAGCCCTCGCAACGTCTCGCCTTTTGCCCGCGCCGCCTCAACCGACATCCGTCCAAACGATGGGCCAAACTCCATCGACGTCACAACGGGCTTATTCGAGCGGAGTGCGTCGGCCAAGCGGTCGCATAAACCAAGCGAAGCGGAATCGGAGACAACCGCCCATCCGCGCTCACTGGCCAGACGTTGCAGCTCCCGCAGGAGAACTGTTTTGCCACAGCCGCGGTTTCCTGTAATGAGCATGAGCCTGCCCGGCGCCCCGGCGCCGTTATCAAGCCCTTCCTCAAAATCTTCGATGACCGACTCGCGACCGACGAGTATCGGAGGCCGCTTACCAGCTGTGGGCTTAAAGGGATTTGGGTTCATGTCGGCCTCCTCGGATTAGCAAACGCTGGTAATAGTTATACCAACTTATACCGAGTTATACCAACTCAATGTGACAAAGGGACTGTCCCTTTGTCACCTGTGGCCGAAAAATTCCGCGTCGGCGGAGCGATAGGGGCGGAAAGTGGCGGGATCGACCTTTACGTGCGCCGCGGCGGGTACGTCGTACCATTTGACCGTGTAGCCGGCGCCGTGGGCGCAAAAGACCGAGTCGGGCGTGTTGGGCAGATCGGCCTCGGGCTCATAGGCGGCCGCCTCGATGACGCGCTCGGCATCATGGCATGCCGCATAACCGGCGAACTCAAGGTACAGATGTCCGCGGCCGCTCGTGTAGGCAGCCACCTCCAGCGCATAATCCTGTACCTCGGATGCTGGCACGCGACCCACAAGCTTCGCCCGGTCGCCCGCCATCGCCGGCGGCTTGTACTCGGCGCCCATGCGCGTGACATCCGAAAGCGCCCGGCCCACGCACTCCCCCGGCACCTCGAGCTCAAAGCGATACCACGGCTCCAACAACACCGCCGCGCCGGCCTCGCGCGCCTGCATCAAACCCTGGCGAATCGCGCGGTACGTGGCCTGGCGAAAATCGCCGCCCTCGGTGTGTTTGGCATGCGCGCGGCCGCCCGTGAGCGTAATGCGCACATCGGTGATGGGCGAGCCCGTCAACACGCCCAGGTGATCGCGCTCCATAGCGTTGGTGAGCGCCAAACGCTGCCAGTTAAGATCGAGCTCATCGGTCGAGGCAACGGTACCAAACTGCACGCCCGAGCCCGCCGGTAGCGGCTCCAAGCGCAGGTGCACCTCGGCATAGTGGCGCAGCGGTTCAAAGTGGCCCACGCCCTCGACCGGCTGCGAGATAGTCTCCTTGTAGAGGATGCCGCCGGGCTCAAACTCGACCGCAAGGCCAAAGCGATCGGCCAACACCCGCTGCACGACCTCGAGCTGCACGGCGCCCATCAACTGCAAATGAATCTGCTCAAGATGCGTATTCCAGCTTACGCCGAGCATGGGGTCTTCGTCCGCCAACTCGGTCAGCGCTTGAAACACCGCATGGACATCGTGTTCGCCCGGTAGCACCGTATAGGTGAGGACCGGCGCAATGACGGGTGCATCGCACCCGGGCTCCGCACCCAAGGCGTCCCCCGGGCGAACGTGCGCAAGACCCGTCACGGCACAAATACCGCCAGCAGCAACTTCCTGGGCAAGCTCGTACTTCTCGCCGTTATAGATGCGTACCTGATCGACCTTCTGCTCCCATACCTCGGCACCGGAGCGTCCCTCAATCATCTGTTTTGAACGCAGCGTGCCGCCGGTCACTTTAACCCAAGCCAAGCGCTCGCCACGATCCCCGCGGCTGACACGATAGACGCGCGCGGCAAACTCCGGGAGCCACGCCTGTTCACGCATCAGCGCGCATATGCCATCCAGCAGCTCGTCAACGCCTTGGTCCTTGAGCGCCGAGCCGGCAAAGCAGGGAAAGAGCTTGCGCTCGGCAACCATGCGCGACAGCGTTGCGACAGAAAGCTCACCCGCTTCAAGAAACTCCTCGAGCGCCGCTTCGTCCAACGCAGCAGCGTCCTCCTGAACGGCGGCGCCCGCCAGCAGCTCGTTGGCATCCAGGCAGCCCTCGGAAAGACGCTGCCCGAGTTGTGCCAGCAAAACATCGCGGCCGGGATTCTCCAAATCGATCTTGTTGATGAAGATGAACGTCGGGATGTCATAGCGTGCAAGCAGGCGCCACAGGGTTTCGGTGTGCCCCTGCACGCCATCGTTGGCGCCCACCACCAGAATCGCGTAGTCCAGGGCACGCAGTGTGCGCTCCGCCTCGGCAGAAAAATCGACATGGCCGGGAGCATCCACGAGCATGACGTGGGTATCGCCGTGGTCGAGCACGGCCTGCGACGAGAAAATCGTGATACCGCGCTCGCGCTCGATCGTGTTAGTGTCCAGATGCGAATCGCCATCGTCCACGCGGCCACGCTTGCGAATGCGGCCCGCGTTGAACAGCATGGCCTCGGCCAACGTGGTCTTGCCGGCATCGACATGCGCCAAGATTCCAACGACCGCTTGCTTCGACATGGCTCTCCTCTTATTGCAAGCCCATCGCACGCGGCAACGGGCGTTCACGCTCCACACTGGATGATACAATTTACGGGCCGGTGGGCGAAGCGGGCCCTATCCCCCGACCGAGCTCATCGCCCCGCGTTGCCGCGCGGCGATTTTCGTAGGTTCGCGCCTTGCGAAAGCCGGCACCTCCCCTTTTTGTCTGCCCGGGTTCATCTGGGGCGGTAACAATGCGAGTCCCACAACGACGCGTTTTACCAAAAATGGCCCCACTCGGGGCCATTTTTTATTTGAGCTGGGTGATGATACGTGCCTTGGCTCCTACGCCTCGCGCAGCCAATCAAACGCGACACGCGCCGTGCCGTCGGACACATAGACGATACCGACACGCTCGAACCCCGCCTTGGCGATGGCGCCCTGCATGGGCAAGTTGTCCTCGTGCGTGTCAATACGCAGATGGTCGGCGCATTCCTTGGCAAAGGCAAACATCGCCGCCGCGATACCGTGCACGGTGCCGTCGGATGCCACGCGATGCAGCACGGCATACGGAGTGTCGCTGCGCCATTGACCGTCCTCAATCACGTCATAGCACTCGTCCGGACCCGGTAAAAAGGCAAACGTCGCCACCACGCGGCCGTCGACTTCGCACACGTAACTGCCACCAGCGGCAATATCGGCAGCCAGCTGCTCGGCCGAAGGCGTGCCCTCGGGCCACTGCGTGGCGTTGCCATGCGCGCGCATAAAGGCGCGGGCCGCGTCATAGATAGCCATGACGGCGGGAATGTCGGTATCGAGGGTTTTTCTGATCATCACGCGGCGACCTCACGTTTATTGGTATCACTTTGATTGAGCAATGATACCAACGTTTGGAGAGGAGCGCGAAGCAGATGGGGAGCAAAAAGCGAGCCGCCTGGTCAAAAGCCAAAAGCGAGTTTTTGGGCGCTGCCACCGGCGGCGATATGGGCGACCTGTTTGCGCGCGAGGACGAGCGCCGCGACGCACTAGACGCCGAGCGCGATGAAGCCTGGCGCTACAAGTCGTGCGAACGCAAAAACCGTTACGACACGCGCGCCGAGGCAGAGGCCGTTATGGCCGACTGCGAAAACCGCGGACGGCGCGGCCTGTCCTGCTACAAATGCGAATACTGCGGCGGCTGGCACCTGACGTCGCACCCTTGGAAATAGACCCCCGCATCGGCACGGCGCTGGCGAAGCGCCAGCCATCGTGCACAAGCTACGGGCGCGGCGGCACCAAAACATCGTAACGAACGGCCTTGCCCGCAAGCTGATAGCTCGGCTTAACGCCGGCAAGCAGCGGCCCCTTCACCGGTCGCTTGATAACGACCTTGCGCGGGTGCACCGCAAGCGCAGCTTCGACCAGCGTCTCCTCGTCGGCGCACGGCTGCTCCAGATGGTGCAAGAGCTGAAACTTCTTTTTCACCGCCGCGCTCTTGGTGCGCTCGGGAAACATGGGGTCCAGATACACCACGTCGGGAGCCGCGAGCTCGCCTTGCTTGATCAGCTCGGCCGTATGGCGAAGGCCGGCAATGCTGTCCTCGCCCGCATGTAAGCGCATGCGCGCCACGGCAGCCGCAAGCGCCGGATCATCTGCCGCGCGATCCAAAGCATCCTTGAGGAGCGCCGCGATCACGCAATCCTGTTCATACAGATCGACGGTAAAGCCCGCGGCCGCCAGCAGCAGCGAATCCTCGCCAAAACCTGCCGTGGCATCGACTGCCCACGGATGCTCAACGTCTTTCGCGCGCGCGGCCTTCACCAGCAGCTCCTGCTGCAGACGACCCTGCTTGAGCCGCGGAAGCATGCGGCCAAAATCGGCACGCAGCTCCATCGTGCCGTCGGTGAGCGTGAGGCCCTCGGACTTCCCGGTCAGCTCAAGCCCCGCGGCCCGAGCAACAGAAAAGGGATCGACGACGCCCATGGACACTCCTTAACAAGCAAAACGAATACGTGAGCGCCGTTTATGCCAGCACCCAACCGTCCGTTATTGTCCCACATGCGACATGGTCCACAGCATCCCAATGCAAAGCACCGCCATCAATCCCGTGCACACGGCAGCGATCACGGAATCGCCCATACGCCTTCCTAACGAACGCGGCTCGCGCACTTGCTTGGCCCCGTACATCATGGCCCCTCCTTCGGTCCAGCTCTTGCCATGGCCCCATCATCGCAGCGCCGCGCATACGCTGCCATCGATTTTGCTTACGCCCAGCTTTCCTTTTTGAAAGGTTGGGCCGCACAGGCAAGAGTCGCTTTCAGGCGCATGCATCGCCGCGTTGAACTACAATGTGCTTCACCATATGTGCAGCACAAAGGGTGCGCCAGGTTGGCGTACTCGTATCGAAAGGACCAGCCATGAGCTTCACTCGCAAGACTCTCAAAATCCTTGCCCTGATTTATTTTGTTCTGGGCATCGCCAGTCTCGTCATTGGAATCGCCGGCATCGCGACCGGCAAGCTCGAGTCCACCTACGGATCGAACGCCATGCTCGCCGCGGCCGTGATTATCGCCAAGGGCCTCATCGATCTCGCCGCAGGCGTTGCGGGCATCAAGGGTGCCAACAAGCCTTCGCAGGTTGACGGCGCGTTTAAGCTCGGTATCGTTGCTGCAGTCGCCACGCTTGCCCAGGCGGTGCTCACGCTTCCCGCGTTTGGCGGCGACGCCATAAACTATGGCGCCTTTGTCATCGTGGTGTACGACCTGTTCTTTGTTCAGCAGGCACACGACGTTAAGGCCGAGAACAAGGATCGTCTGTAGGCACCTGCCCCCACAGCTCCCTGCAGCCAAGCAACTAAAAAGGGCCGATCGCGCATCTCCGCGGTCGGCCCTTTACGTTTGCCCAGATAAAACCTGCCAAAATAAACCTGTCCCTTTTTGGTAGGTTAGTGGCGGTACTCGGCGATGATAAAGTCGATATCGGTCTGAAGGGTATCGAGGTTTGCCAGGCGCTCTTTGTCGGCGGGGCGCGTGCGGTAGTAGTAGGGCGTCATCTGGAACACCGCCTCGATGTCAGCCTGGGTCTGGAGGGTGATGGAAGCTGTCACCCGCTGCGTTCCGACCAGTTTAAGCTCGGTGGTCTGTGGCAGCTTTTCGTCGTTGAGATATGGCGTGTCGTAGAGCACCTCCTTGAGGCCAAACAGATGCCGAGCACCCGGCACCACGGCGTAGAGCGAACCCTCGGGCGCCAGCACGCGGGCAAACTCACGCTCGTTAAAGGGAGCGAAGAGCTCGGTCACCATATCGAAGGCGCCGTCCGCCACGGGGATGTCCTTCATGTTGGCCACGAAGTAGGTCGCATCGCCGCGCTTGGCAGCCAGGCGCACCATCTCCTTGCCCAAGTCGAACCCGTAAGCATCTACGCCCGATACCGCGCCCATGGCGCTGGTGTAGTAGCCCTCGCCACAGCAAATGTCGAGCAAGGTCATAGGACCGTTCGCAGACGCAGCACGCCCAGTCGCCCGCTCGCGCACCAGCTCGACCATTGCGTCGCGCAACGGCGCGTAGTATCCACGGTTCAGAAAGTCACGACGGCTGCGCGCTTGCGACTTGGGATCGCCCATGGAGTCGCCGCTCTTGGACGAGCGCAGCAGATATAGATAGCCCTCGCGCGCACGGTCAAACCGGTGTCCGCCCGCGCATGCAGCACCGCGCTCGTCGTCCGCCAACGGTTCATGGCAAACGGGACACAACAACATGGCAACTCCTTAGCGCGAACAACACAACGCCCACCATTGTCGCACGCCTTCCCCACCTAGTCATAGAAGAGACAAGGAGTGTCCCCAGCTGCCGGCAGAAAAGGAACGTCCCTAAGTGCCGGCTGGCTGCATTAGGAGTATCATCGTCTGCGCAAATAAGCACGAAAGAGCATATTAGAGATTGAGAGCGTATGGCAGACACCGCATCTAAGCACATTGACATGACTACCGGCTCGCTGTGGCGCAATATTCCCCTGTTCGCCTTCCCCGTAGCCGCCACGAGCATCTTGGAGCAGCTGTCGAACCTCATCGCCACGGTCATCATCGGTAACTTCTCGGGCGACCAGGGAACCCTCGCCATGGCGGCGGTCGGCTCCAATGTTCCGCTTACCAGTCTTATGCTCAACCTTTTTATTGGCATGTCGCTTGGCTCCAACGTGGTCATCGCCAACGCTATCGGCCGCAATGATCAGAACATGGTCAAACGCGCCGTCCATACCTCGATTTTAATGGCGCTCGTGGGCTTTGTCGTCATCGCACTGGGCGAGATCTTTGCCGAGCCCATGCTCGCCGCGCTCAACGTGCCTGCCGAGACCATGCCGCTCGCTTCGCTCTACCTGCGCGTCTTTTTGCTCAGCATGCCCTCGATCTTGCTCTACAACTTTGAGGCCGCGATCTTCCGCTCCGTCGGCATCACCCGCATGCCGCTGCAGGCGCTCGCCGTGTCCACCGTCCTCAACATTGGCCTGGACCTCATCTTTGTCCCCGTGCTCCACTGGGGCGTCGCGGGCGTCGCCATCGCCACCGCCATCGCCTACACCGTCAGCGCCGCCACACTCTTTGTCCACCTGCTCAAGACCGACTCCGTCGTCCGCGTCACCCCACGCGACTTAGGCTTAGACCCCGTCGCCCTCAAGCGCATCGTCAAGATCGGCCTGCCCGCCGGCATCCAAAGCGCTGTCTTTGCCGTCGCCAACATCATCATCCAGTCCGCCATCAACAGCTTGGGCACCGAGGTCATGGCGGCATCAAGCGCCGCCATGAGCTTGGAGTACGTGTGCTACAACCTGCTCAACAGCTTTAGCCAGGCTTGCACCACCTTTGTGGGACAAAACCACGGTGCCCGCCAAATCGACCGCTGCACCAAGACGCTCAAGGTCTGCCTGATCGAAGGCGGTATCGTTGCACTCACCACGATTATCGTTATCGTCGGTCTGGGGCGCGAGATCCTATCGCTCTTTAACAGCGACCCCAACATCGTCTCGATCGGCTACATCCGCGTGTGTTCGATCTTCCCTGCCTACGCCTTTAGCATGTTCTACGAAAACATGTCCGGCTACCTGCGCGGCTTTGGCATCTCGCTCATGCCCGCCCTCATCACCATGATCTGCGTCTGCGGTATTCGCTTCTATTGGGTATTCTGCGTGTTCCCGCATTTCCGCACCTTTGCGAACATCATGATGGTCTACCCCATCAGCCTGGGCACCACGGCGTTCTTTATGGTCGTGGCGGTACTGCTCTGCCACCCGGCACGCACCTATCGCGCCGCCCAAGCCAAAGCGACAGCCCGCTAAACACCGCACTCAACGCCATGCCAGTCATTAATTGACAATATGCGAGCTCATATAGTCGATAAAGCGCCTCGTGGCGATAGGCATGGTGTCCCAGCTGCGCCAAGCCGCCACGACGTCGCGCGAGGGAGCATGCACGATGGGGCGCACACAAATATCGGCCCGCATGCCCTCGACGGTACGGCGGTAGAGCATGCTCACACCGAGGCCCTCCTCCACCATCGCCATAATGGTGTAGTCATCGGTGACCTCACTCGTCACATGCGGCGATAGCCCGTGCGCGGCAAACGCATCGAGTACCAGACTCTGTTCGCCCTCATCCAGCAGCACAAACGGTTCGGACGCCAGGTCGGCAAGCGTCACCTTTTCCTTTGCCGCCAGTGGATGGACGGCTGGCAACAGCGCCACCAGCTCGTCGTGATAGACCACGCGTTTCTCGAGCCCCTCGGTAAATCCACGCGCTGTAAAGCAAAAGTCGACCACGCCATCGTGCACCCACTGGGCATTGCGCGTGTAATCGCCCTGCTTGAGGGTAAAGCGCACGCCCGGATGCAGGGCCCCAAAGTCGCGGATCACGCGCGGCAGCACGGTACGGCTCACGTTGGTAAACGTCGCAATACGAATGTCGGTCGACGAAAGCCCTAGCAACTCCTGGCGCTTGCCCTCAAGCTCGGCCTCGGCCGTTACGATTTGGCGCAGATACGGCAGATACTGTTTGCCGTCGCGCGTAAGCGAGACGCCCTGCTTGCCGCGCTCGATAATCGTGGTGCCCAGCTCGCGCTCGAGCGCCTTGACGGCCTGGCTCACCGCGCTTTGCGTATAGCCCAGCTCGTCGGCGGCACGTTTCAGGCTGCCGCAATCGACCACCATACATACAATCTGATACCGCGATGCCATCGTGCCTCCACTTCGATGTAGCCGTAAAACGTTTTGCCAGGGTTTTTTCTTCCAACATTAGTATTTCTTAATCATACTGAAGATACATTCGCTTTACTACATCCATATCTGGGAGCAGAATCCTTTTTGCGAAACCGTTCTGTAACAAAAGGAGTCCCATGGATCGCAAAAAAGCAATCGCGCTCTCATTTTCCGTTCCCGTCGCATGGGGCTTTTCGTACCCCCTCATGAAGATCGGCATGGACAGCATGAACGCCACGAGCATCGTCGCGCTGCGCTGCATCATCGCCTTTGCGGCCTGCCTGCTGCTCTTCCACAAGCACGCGGTGCGCATCAACCGTGACCTGATGGTCCGCGCCGCCATCATCGGCGCCATCATGGCAACCGAGATCACCTGCATGTGCCTGGGCTCCAGCCTCACCTCCGCCTCCACCGCCGGCTTTTTGCAGAGCCTGACGGTCGTAATCGTGCCGTTTGCCAACGCGGCCCTGCTGCGTCGCGCTCCCGAGCGCAAGGTGCTCATCGGCACCGCCATCGTCACCTGCGGCATGTTGCTGCTCTCGGGCGCCGACTTTACCAGCCTGAATCCCGGCGCGATCATCATGCTGCTCTCGGCCTTTATCTATGCCGGCCACATTATCATCGCCAAGCGCTTTGTCGAAGAAGTCGATCCGCTGGCTCTGGGCGTTTGGCAGCTGGGCTTCGGCGGCTTGTTCTCGGGTATCGCCGCATTTACCTTTGGCGGCTTCACGCTTCCCAGCACGCCGAGCGAGATCGTCGTTATCGTTGCGCTCGCACTCATCTGCTCTGCCTACGGCTTTATCACCCAGACGCTCGTGCAGCCCCACGTACCTGCCGAAACCACTGGCTTCGCCTTCTCGCTCGAGCCGGTCTGCTCCGCCGTCTTCTCGTTTTTCCTGGTCGGCGAGGTCCTGAGCCCCATCGCCTTCCTTGGCGCTGCCCTCATCCTCACCGGCGTCATGGTGGCAACTGCCGATCTTCCGCGCCTTCGCGCACATGGGCATGCTCATATGGCGGCAGCGCCCGAGCACGTCTCGTAGACCCCACTCCTCATACAGCCGCGGCATAAAGGTCTCTGACGCCTTTACAATAGATGCCGACAAAGCATCTGCCCTAAAGGAGTTCCATGGACGCTGCAACTCGCGACCGCAACATAGCAACTTGGTTGGGCGATGCGCCGCAGCCGGTACGTAACGCTACGAACCAGCTGCTCGAGTGCATCGCCCTTCTGCGTGCCGAGCAGACCATCTACCCGGCACAAGACGACATCCTCAATGCCCTCGCCTACACGCCGGCCGACCAGGTCAAGGCCGTCATCCTGGGCCAAGACCCCTATCACGGGCCCAACCAGGCCATGGGGCTGTCGTTCTCGGTGCCTGCGACGCAAACCAAGTTGCCGCCGAGCCTGCGCAACATCTATAAGGAACTCAACGCCGATCTGGGCTGCCCCATTCCCGCCACGGGAGACCTAACCCCCTGGGCACAACAGGGCGTCCTGCTTCTCAACACGACGCTCACCGTGCGCGAACATGCCGCGAACTCGCACGCCAAGCTGGGCTGGAGCACGCTCACCGACTACGTTATCGAACGCTGCTGTCAGCTACCCCAGCCGGTCGTCTTTTTGGCATGGGGCCGCCTTGCCCAGCAGATGGTCGAGGGCAAGCTCGCCGCGACCGGCGCGGGCAAGGCAACCGGCAAGTTCTGCCTTGCTTCCACGCACCCCTCGCCGCTTTCGGCCAACCGTGCCACGGCAGAACTCCCCGCTTTTATGGGGTCGCGCCCCTTCTCGGCAGCCAATGAATTGCTCGAGCAAAACGGCAGCAGCCCCATCGACTGGGGCTGCCTCGCTTCATAACCTGCCTAGCCGGCGATCCAATATTGCGGATACTTATTGATATCAATGGGGTCGCCGAGCTCGCCGATATCGCTTATGGCCTCCATGCCCATCAGCGAGCGCAGGCAATTCTCACACTCCATGATGGGCTCATTTACGGCCTTATTGAGCACATCGAACGTCGGCGACTCAAACGTATCCATGTTGACGTTGCCGAACCACTTGCTCTCAACGTAGTCGGCCTCCTCGTCGTCTGTGGCAACCCCCACCATCTGACGAGACCACGTCTTGAGCAGCGGCTCGCGATCGGCCTCGGCAATATTGAGCGCCACGTTGCCGCCAAACGAGAACGGCATGCTCTCCATCCCGCCCAGCAACTCCGGCAGCAGACAGCCAGTAGGCAGCGTCACCGTCACGCCGCTGCAGCCCGCAAACGCACCGCTCTGGATGCCGACCACCTTATCGCACAGCTCAATCTCGATGAGGTTCGAGCAGTGCGAGAAGGCATTCGAGTCGATTACGGTCGGTCCCGTCAACACACTCGCTAAATCGGCACGCTCGATATCGGACGGCGCCGAGACCAGCGTGGCGGTACCGTCACCGCTGTCCTCGATCTTCCATTCATCGCTCTCGAACGCATCGCCGTCCGCCTGGATAACCGTAGAAGCCTCGACCAACGGCAGCCCCATCATGGTTCGCAGGCGATTCTCGGGCTCCAATAGGTTCTGAGCCATCTGCGCCCTAACCGCATCGGCCGTCGGCTCCGGACCCTCCCCCATGAACCAATCGGAAAGCATGCCAAATTCCACAACGCCATAATACGTGTCGTAGTCGTCGTAGCCAATGAGTCCGTAGACCCATGCATTGAGGTAGTCCTGCTCCATGCCGCTGGGCAACGACAGGTGAATGCGGCTGGCCTCTTCTTGGACATCGGTTGCGCCGTCCAAGAAGAAACCCACACCCGGCGATGGATAGCCCAGCGTCGCGATACCGGTACCGACGGTCAAGTTCGTAAAGGCGGCATCATTGCCAAACACCGATGACGCCAGGTAGTTTCGAGAGCCCGCACCCGTAGCTGCGTCGTAGTCGCCATTGGTATCCGCCACAAACGATGCACTCGCGAGCCTCGGGCAGTCCATGAATGCCTGGTCGCTGATTTCGATCGTTGCCGCGTGCACAGACGCCGAGACAAGATTCGTACAGCCTTCGAACGCCGACACGCCGACGTAGATATCGTTATCGGGAAGATCGATGTTCAGGTCGCCGGCGATGCCGGAATTCCTGAAGGCATAGCGATCGATATATGCCAGATTGGGAGCCGAAGCCCAATCGACATCCCACGCGCCTCCGGTCCCCTCAAAGGCACCAGGCAGGTCCTTGGCGCCAGACAAGGAATAGCCGCCAAAGATCTCAATCGTACTCGGCAGCAGCTCAATCGTACCGTTGAGCATCGAGGGCGCACCGAGCAGGATGCTTGGCTTGCCTTCCTCGTCGCCATCGTAATAGCCGTAGAGAAGGGGCGCGTCGTCGCTTTGGGCATCGCAAGCAAAATCGTAAATGCCGTCGACAGTGACAAAGCGGCTGTCGTAGCCCTGCAGCTCGCCATCGGGCGCATACCAGGTGCAGCCGGCCGGATTGGGATTCTCGGTCGTGGCAAAGACAGCCTTTTTAGCACGCGACGCCACAAAGCCCAGGCCCGTGCAGCCCTTAAAGACATCGGCACCCACCTCAATGCTATCGGGCGTGCCGATAAACACACCTTGAAGGTTTTGGCAGTTCTCAAACGCGTTACGGCCGATGGCACTCGTCTTCTCGCCCAGATTGACAAACCTGAGCTCCGCATCGCCCGAGAAAGCATACGGTGCGATGGAATCTACTTGGAGCTGCTTGCCGCCATCCGCAAGCAAGGTGCCGTCAAAGGTCGCGGACAGGTTGCCATCCTCATCGCCTACAGCGGACAGCAAAATCGTCTTGTCGGCGTTGGCATAATACAAGTATCCGTCTTGAGACAGGCTCATCTTAATCACGCGCGCATCGGGTGCACCGGCGGCAGCCTTGCGCTGTTCGACATACGCGACCTGCTCATCGGTTGCGCACACGATGGTCCGCACGGAACCGCCCTCAAGACTGCCGTCCTCGAGCGTCACCTTATCGTCAAACCACGGCATGAGTACCAGCGTGTCCACCGACGTGTTGCCCGCAAAGGCACCCTTCTTGATGGTGTTGGAAATCTGCACCAGGGCAATATTGGAACCCGTATCGAGCACATAGCACAGGTCGCTTTCGAGCTGCGAATTAATGTTGTACACCAGCCCCTGTGAGTACGTGAGCTGGACACTGGGGTTGGTCGCGGGCGACACGTATACGCCGTAGGCATTCTCTAGTTCGTCCGCGTGCTCGGTAATAAAATCGAGCAGCGCGGCATCGTCGACGACCAGGGTGCAGTCCTGCAGATTGCTCACGTCAATCTGGGGCAACTCGCCCTCTTTGGACGCGTGCAGAACAATACGATCGAGCTTATTGCGATCGGGAATGACGACATGGGCAATATCGGCGGGAACATCGAGCTCGCGCGTATGGTAGGGAACGCCCAGATACTCCTTGCCATCGCGAGAGGTCAAGATACCCTCATCCGTTGCGGCATAGACGGGGTTATCCGACGCGACACGGTAGGCATCGAGCACTTGAAAGCCCGCATTGACGTTGACGTAGTACACCGAGGACGGTAGCTCTAGATTGTTGATCTGCCACGTAAAGACTTCACGCTGACGACTGTCGGTATAGGTGTCGACCGCCTGCACACCCTGCGGAACGCTGAGCGTCTCGCCCCCGCCATCGACCGACACGACCGACTCATCCACATCGACAAGCGTCTGCAGGCGTGAGTTATTGAGGCTGGTAGGGTCGTCGTCAAAGCGATAGTCCTCGTCGAGAGCATAACCCTGAAAACGCACCTCGTAGGCGGGGTCGATGGACACGATGTCGCCGGGAACCACCACATGGCGACCGGGTGTCAGCGTGTAGAAATACGGGACGGCCGCCTCGTTCTCGCGCCACCCCAGCAACAAGGCATTGAGGTAGCCCTCCGAATCGACATGGCCCGCCTGCTTCATAAAGGCTTCTTGTGTGTTGACACCCAGCAGGTTCTCCTTGGAGCTCAGCGTGCTCCAAATCACGCTTCGCTGGCCCATCGAATCGGGCTGGCCGACCACAAACAGGCGCGACCGCGCCGGTTGGATGGTAACGTTACGCGTCGTCCACGCCGTATCCTGCGACAAGCGCAGCGAGACGCTTACCGTGAGCGGCTGGCTCGAGCACAGCGCCGGATTCTTCTCGCCCGCGGCATTGGTCCACGAGTCGATGCGGAGATACGGAAACGAGGCGAACTCGTCCTTGGTGCAGGCAAGATAGTAGAGGCCTTTGTCGTCACTCCAGTGGACATCCATGGCGCAGAACAGCGTCCAGGCGTCGAGCATCTGCCCATCGTAGATTGCATCCTCCATGGGTGAAATCTGCACCTCATGGGGATCGATCAATCCATTTGCACCGTTAAACTGCGTAAAGAACGTTGTGTCTCCCATGGGGGCACCCTTTTGGGGCGCGGGGTCCGCAAGAAGATACTTGTAGGAATTGGCCGTCGAGGTGGCCGAGCCGCCACTACCGCCGTTACCGCCCGAACCGTTTCCACCCGCACCGCCGCCGGCATTGCCGCCAGACGCTCCACCCCCATTAATGACGGGGACGTTCTGTCCCGCGCCCGAGCCGCCAGCGCCGCCCGCGCCGCTGCCCGAACCACCCGCAACTCCTACGCCCGTTCCATCGGCGCTGCCGGTAACGTTGTAGGCGGTCGTGCCGCTTTGCCCCGTCAGATTTACCTGTCCCTGCGCATTATCGAGCCGCGCCTGCTGCTCACGTGCGCTCGTGTCCCGGCTGTCGCTATCCTCGTCATGACGATTTGCCTCGGCATCCGTCGAGAGCGGACTGATCCGATACGCCTCGCCGGACTCCGCGTCACCGTGACTGTATGCAGCGATATACCCCGAAGGATCGAAGCTCAGATTACTCTGAGCCAACTCAAAGGCGACCGCGCCAAATACGCCGACCGCAGCAACCGAAACCGCCGCCGCCACAACGCGCGTTGCGGCCAAAGGCTTGGCGCGATACATATTTTTGGCGGCATGCTGAACGCGCGCGGACGCATTCCGCGGGCCTTTTAGTTTGGCCGACGCCGCGTTCTTGTGCGAAGCCATATGTTGAGGATATTTAGAAAACACGTAGACCTACTCCCTCTACAACGCGTGCAGCATGTAGCGGCGGAAGCGTTCAATAACAGTTTGCGGAGCCGGCATGCTCCGATGCAGGCGTTCGGTAAAACGTCGGAGCGTGCGCAACTCGTTCGGTTTAAGCTGGCGGCCACCAAACGCATAAGCTTGATGAAGTCGAATCGCTCGACGGTATTCCCACGGGTCAATCTGGGAGAACACTGCAGCAAAGGCATCCAGGCAATCGAGCGGCTTGGTCTCGTCAAAGGCGTCGAGACCGCTTTGGTTCATCACAAGGGCAAGATAGCCGTAGAGTGCCGGCACGCATATATCCTGCTCATCACTCTCGATAGCCCGCGTGCGCCGAGCGCGCAAGACAAACCTGCGAATGAACAGGGCGAGCAGGGCGGCAATCGCCGTGCCGATCAAACCGACCCCAACTTTGGCCACAACGGGGATGTTATACATTACCGGCACATCCTCGCGATGCTTATCCTCGGCCTGTCCTGCGACCGAGCCCGCATCGAGCGTCTTATCGTTGGCGCCGTTGCTCCATGCCTCGCCCACATCGATAATCTTATCGGCATCGAGCGTCTGGCTATAGTATCCAGGGGTGACCTCCACGGGCGTCCATCCCTGACCGTCAAGGTAGATCTCGGTCCACGCGTGCGCATCGGCAGCCGTCAAGTTGAGCGCCACGCCTGCCCCAACAGCAGCGGCCAGCTGATCATCTGCTGCCTGATAGCCCTCGACATAGCGCGCGGGAATTCCCTGAGATCGAAACGCAAGCGTCGCCGCCGTGGCAAAGTAGGCAGAGTTGCCCTCGTGCGCCGTGCCCAAGAACCACGCGACAAACGACGTCGCCCCGGTATAGGTTGGCGGGTTATCCGTCTGTCCCGCAAGCGAAGCCAACATCGTGCGCACGCGACTGATCACGGCTGTATCCGAAACAGTCGCCCCAGCATCCCAGCTGTCGCTCGAGAACAGGTATGCATCGATGGCATCCCGCTCCTCTTCGCGAACGTCCAAGTAATTATCGCGAACGAAAGCGGCGTACACCCGCTCGCTTTTTGCATAGTCGCTCTTGGAGGACGCCAGCCAGCTCGAATCTGCAATGACGTCATCCACCGGCACGTTATCGACAATCACGCGATACGCCTTAGACGGCAAAAGGTCCATGCTTAGCATCGTCGAGCCCGTCAACATTGCGTCGGCACCGCTCAGCGAGCGCAGCGTATAGGGAGCATAGGTGTATCTGCGGTTGGCGCCCGAGGCATTGACTGAAATCTCAACCGCCTCGACAGGCTCGCCACCCTCGCGCTCGGCCTCGGTGTCAAACGCGGCGCGCTGCTCGGCTACCGTCAAACCGTTCTGGCGCAGCCAATCACGCATGCCGGACCATTTGCCCTCGTAGGACATCCAGTCGCCGCGCCCCCAAGACATGCCATCAAACGTCGTGCCCACAAAACCCTTCATGAGTAGATCGTCGCCGAGCGTCTTGCTGGCGGCAAGCGACAGCGTCGTGGACTCGCCTTCGTTCATGTCCGCCGCTTGCGAAAGGTCGCCCTCGGGCAGCGAATCGTCCCCAAATCGAACGCCCTGGACTGCTCTGACGGCAGACGCCGACAGGGCGGACACCTCGGGAAGAGGCTGCACAAGGGCAACGATCAGCGCAAAGAGAACACCGCATGCGGCGCACAGGCCACCAAGACCAAAAAGAACCTGGGGCAAACCTACCGTAGAGCCCCGCAACTCGCCAGCACGGCACTGGACAAGCCAGCCCGCAACGCCCAGTGTCATAGATATCGCAGAATCACCAAGCTGCAGCGCCATGGAAGCCGAGCCGCAGATAACGATGATTAAGAGCGTGGGCCACGAAACGCTCAAGTTGGCAAAAAGCCAGGCGAGTGAGCCGGCAAACATGCCGGCGAGCACCGCCAGCGACACGGCTTCACACAGCAGACCGGCGTCTGCCACCAATGGAATATACAGCTCACAGATCGAGTTGACGCGAGCGATAACGGTATTGACGCACGCATAGAAGCCCCAGCGTGCCGAAGGAATCAAGAGCGCGCATAAAAGCGCTACGGACGCCGCAGCCAAGGCAATCCAGAGGGGAGCCTTTTTAGAAGCCATCAAAACGCCCAAAGCGCCCAGCGCAACGGCCACGCCAACGGCAACGGCCAGCATTATCCCCATGCACGTTGCACTCAGGCACCGAGCAATTGTGCAGCAGAAGCCCGCAGACAATAAAACCGCGGGAGCCACCGACAGGAACATGGCAACAACGCGACCATTCGAAGCGATGCGCTCCGTCGAGGTAAGAGTCACAAAGTTCATCTTAGAGCTCCAGACTCTTGATACGGGCCGAATCACTCGATACCGGGCAATGCGTGATGATGTAGTTGGCTCCGTGCTCGATGCTATACGACTCGACCGAATCCGACACATGGAGTACCGATAGATCGGTCAGACGGCCTATCTCGATATAGGCCTGTTCATCGACGCCCACCGTTACCAGCACCGTTTTGCCAATGCCCTTTGCTGCCACGAGCTTGGCATAGTGCTCGTGCGATGTTGGATAGGCAGGGCCAAGCGGCGTTGCCGTCAAAGCATCAAGCATCCTATTGAACCCACGTCGGTCATCAACGGAATAGACAGCCAAAGAGCCTTCGGGGGCAGCCACGACCACATGATGGTATCCCTGACGCATAAGCGCCAGCGATATCGATGCGGTAAAACCCAGCACCGCAGAAAGAACCTCAGCGTGGCTTGCGTGCTCAAAGTCGCACGCAAACGCACCAAACAAGATGGCAATAGCGTGGTCTTGTGAGCGCGAAGCCTCGCGCACCAGCATGTCGTCAAAACGCGTCGACAGCTTCCAGTGAATCGACTTAACGGCATCACCCTCGTGATAGGGCCTTATGTCAAAGACCTCGGAGGCATCTTGGCCGCTTCGATGGGGATCGTAGCTCGTGCCCTCAAGACCGGCAGAAGCACTTTGGTTAGGAACAACCTGGATGTCGAGCACCTCGGGATAGACCGTAAACAACCCATGAAAGTCTGCATTCTCGAGAGCAAGCGACGTAAAGCCCATCTCATCGACCAGGCGCGCGGTGTCAAGGGTAATCGTGTGCGCACCGCAGACGGTCGAATCGAGCTCCAGCTCAAACAAAGCGGGCCTGCCCGTCGCGGGGGCAAGACTTACGGGATAGACTGCCCGCGCTCCCGTCAGCTGGTTATAAACCGAAAACGACAGCTCCATACGACCGCGAAACATAAGCGGGCGATCCAGTGTGATGCGCAATACAAGAGGCGCGTTGACAACACACGACCGGGGAAGCTCAAAGCTAAGCTTGAGCAGGGCAACGCTCGAACGGCACGCCGCCACCGTAATCACGGGCATGGCGATCAACGCCGCGGCAGCAGCGAGCGCGGCCGCATTGGCGGTAAACACAAACGTGGCGAGCAGGAGCGCGACGGACACGATATAGGTAATCTTGTTGGCAATCATGGGCGTAACGTAGGACGCAAAAGGTAAACGATCCGCTACGAGCGGCCGCGAACCTGACCCATAGACGGGGCGGGAACGGCAGCGAGGATGCGGTCGAGGACGTCGGCGGCGCCAATCGATTCAATACGCGCCTGGGGGCGTAAAACGAGACGGTGGGCGCAAACAGCCTTAAATACCTCGCGCACGTCCTCGGGCACCACATAGTCGCGCTCACGAATCAATGCGCAGGCGCGCGCCATGCGGGTGAGCGCGATAATGCCGCGGGGGCTCACGCCCAGCTCGACAAGATCGTCATTACGGGTCTCCTCGCACAGGCGGACGATATAATCCAGCACCGTGTCGGCAACCTGTACATTGCCCAGGTAGTTTTGGATATCGAGCAGATCATCGCAGGCAACCATGGGCTTAATGTCGTCGAGCGGGTTGACATAGCGACGGGCCTTGAGGATATCGATCTGGTCCTGGCGCGACGGATAGCCAACGGACAGACGAACCATAAAGCGGTCGAGCTGGCTATCGGGCAGCAGCTGGGTGCCCGCCGAGCCCACCGGGTTCTCGGTTGCGATACACACAAAGGGACGCGGGACCTGATGTGTCTGCCCGTCGATAGTCACCGCGCGCTCTTCCATAACCTCGAGCAGGGCCGACTGCGTCTTTGCGCTGGTCCGGTTAATCTCGTCGCCCAGCAGCATGTTGCAGTTGACGGCACCCCACAC
The DNA here is from genome assembly GCF_003469285.1 of Collinsella sp. AM31-2AC. NCBI lineage: Bacteria > Bacillati > Actinomycetota > Coriobacteriia > Coriobacteriales > Coriobacteriaceae > Collinsella > Collinsella sp. AM31-2AC. Next base: position 20,897 of record NZ_QSJB01000004.1, on the reverse strand, counting down.
AAAGCGAAACGTGCCGGTGTCGCGGTCGAACATCGTAAAGCCCGTAATGTCCGAGGGCAGCGTATCGGGCGTAAACTGCACGCGCTTAAAGTCCAGACCCAGTGCACGCGAAAGAGCCAGGGCCAGCGTCGTCTTGCCGGTACCGGGCACATCCTCCAACAGGATATGACCGCCGGCATAGATGGCCATGAGAGCCTTCTCAATCACATCGCGCTTGCCCAGCAGGGCGCGACTCACTTCGTTGATGATGCTGCTTGACTGTTCGACGATCACGGTTACTCATTTCCTCGGTAAGCTGCCTCTGCCGTCGCGGCCGCCAGCTGTGCTTTCAAAACGTTTAGGTCGATGGGCTTGCCCACATGTCCGTTCATGCCCGCGGCGCGCGAACGCTCAACGTCCTCGGTGTAGTCATTGGCGGAAAGCGCAATGATGGGAATGGCGCCGGCGTCCTCATGATTAAGTCCTCGAATCTGCTCCGCCGCTTCCCAACCGTTGAGCACGGGCATCTGAATATCCATGAGGATCGCATCGTACGTACCCGCGGGCATACTCCGAAATCGCTCAACGACCGCTTGGCCGTTCTCGGCACGATCGACCGCCGCGCCTCGTCTTGCCAGCAGCTCAATCACGATCATGGCATTGATTTCGTTATCCTCTGCCAACAGGAATCGCTTGCCCTCAAACTGATAGCTAAGCGACGAACCAAGGGAATCGGGAGCCGTCTCGAGCGTCCGCCCTTTGAGTTTAAGGTCCTCAACCTGCTCGGACGTGGCCAGGCGCAGCGGGATGTAGGCCGAAAACGTTGAGCCGCGACCGGGCTCGGTATCGACGACGATCTCGCCGCCCATCAGGTCGACGAGCGCGCTCGTAATGGCCATGCCCAGGCCCGTTCCGCCGTAGCGGCGCGCAATGGTGCGGTCCTCCTGCTCAAACGGCTTAAAGATTTTGCTGACGTAGCGAGGATCCATACCCTTGCCCGTGTCGCGCACGCGCAGCATATAGCTCACGCCGCCGTCTGCCTGGTACATCTCGCGCAGGGTTACGGTAACGCTGCCGCCCTGCTCGGTAAACTTGACCGCGTTGGATATAAAGTTGATGACGATCTGCGACAGGCGCATGCGATCGCCCACGACAAAAACGTTTTCGCAGTCCTCCAGATTGACCGAGTACGCAAGCCCTTTGTCGGCTGTCTGCGAGATAAACATGCGCTCAATCTCATCGGCAAACAGACGCATGTCAAACGGCGCATCGTCAAGGCGCACGCGCCCGCTGTTGAGGCGGCTCATATCGAGCATATCGTTGATAAGCGAAAGCAAGTAGGCCGAAAGCTGCGAGGCGCGAGACAAGTCGTCCATCAGGCGAGGCTCATCTGCATGATGCTCGCGGGCAAGCGAAATCATGCCCTCGATGCCATTGAGCGGCGTGCGGATCTCGTGGCTCATCTGGTTCATATAGTCCGTGCGCGCGTTGGCGGTCTCGACGGCGCGATCGCGCTCGGACTCCGCTTTGGCGATACGCTCGTTTTCGGTCGTCACATCGACTGCAGAAACCAGGTACTGCGTGCCGTCTTGAATGAGCGCAATCGTAAACCTAATGCTGAGCTGCGTTTTTTCTCCATGGGGCGCGTGGTAGGAGCACAGAAGGTTCAGCGGAGTCGCGTGATCCCAGTCCCTCACCTGTCGCTGTATGCGAACACGGTCGCTATCGGGAATAAAACGGTACAGCGTCTCGATGTCGTCGCCAATACGCTCGGGCGATACGCCAAAGACGCGTTCAAAATTTGGGGTGATATAGAGCGGAAGACAGTCGCTGGCACGCAAGACCAGCGCAACGTTGGGCCCTTGCTGCGCAAGCGCTTCTTCAAACAGTCGACGCGCTCGGTCCGCGTCGCGCTTCTCGTGTGAACCGAACAGCCCCAATATGCCCCCTTTTATATTTCGGGGTTTAGTCTACCAGCTCAAAGGCACTTTACAGAGATAATACCCAGCTAAAGTTAGCAATTAATGATGCAAAACGCGCCCGAGGCAACCTTGCCATCGGGCGCGTTTTGTTATTCAGGCCAGATAAACTGGGTGCGGCCGGCCTCGCCGCCATCGATCAGCAGGCTCTGCCCGGTCATAAACCGGTTGGTCACGCCCACAAAGTAGATCCACTCGGCAATCTCTTGGGCGGTGGCCCAACGCTTAAGCGGCGTGAGCTCCATAATCTGGTTCCACAGGTGCTCGTCTTCCATCACGCAACGGTTGAGCGGCGTGATAACGCCGCCCGGGTCCACACTGTTGGCGATGGCCTGCGGCGCCAGGCGATTTGCAAGGTTCTTGGTGTAGGCGATAACGCCGCCCTTGCTTGCGGCATAGGCGGGAAACTCCGATCCCGTATGCCCGCTCGCCGACCCCACATTGACCACGGATTTAATAGCCGGCGCCGGCTTGGCGGCGAGCCCCTCCCCCACAAAGGCGTAGCGCTCGGTCACGTTGATGGTGCCACACAGGTTGGCGGCGATGTCGTCAGCCGAATCCTGCACACCGGCAACGTTCACGATTACCTGGGGTTCAAGGTCGTCCGGAAACGCGTCCGGCTTGCGGACATCAACGATCAGATGGCGGTAGTGCTCGTGTTCGATCGCCGCCGGCAGCAGATCAAAGCCCACGACCTCGTGGCCCTCGTCCAAAAAGTGCTGCACGCACGCGGCTCCGATACCGCCTGAAGCGCCCGTGATCAAAACCCGCATACTTGCTCCTTAGGCGGTTGCGTGGCGCTCGAGGTACTCGGCGCCCACGTTCTCGCGCTCCCAGCCGCGCACGACCTTGTAGCCCACGGGGCTCAGGAAGACCTCGCACAGCAGCTCGGCGACGGCACCCGTCAGCGAGCACATAAGGACCTGTACCCAGGTCCAACCAAAGAACGTGTGGCTTACCACAATGGCAAAGACCAGGTTGTCGATAAACTGGCCAACGCCCGTGGACACATAGGAGCGGAAGGCAAAGCTCGCAAAGTTATTCTTTTTGAGCATACGGCCGAGCGACTGGTTGAGCGTGGAGTTAACCACGGCAGAAACGAGCATTGCCAGCGAAGAGCCCAGCACCACGTACCAGGTGCCGCCGATGGTGGCGTTAAGGGCATTGTTGACCTCGATCATGCCCGTATCGTAGTACGCGCCCCACATGCCGGGCGTGAGCGAGCACGCCCAAAAGCACAGGCTCACGGCAAGGTTGACCGCCAGTGCGAGGATAGAGATTTTGATGGATGCCTTGGCGCCAAAGCGCTTGCAGATCATGTCCTGGCACAAAAACGAAACCCAGCTCACCACAAAGCCGCAGTCGAGTGCCAGATACGGCAGGCTGATAAGCTCTTTGTTGGCCAGCAGGTTCATCATGATGACGCTCACGAAAAACAGCGAAACCGTTGCCGCGGGAATGCTCCGCAACAGGACCTTATAGTCCTCCATGACCTTCTTGATCATTGTGTACTCCTTTGGTTTTAGGTTTAACGAGCAGGATATCGGACCCGAACTGCTCGGACGCCCCGGTCTTGAGACGACGGTGGGTATGATAGCCGCTCACACGGCATCAGGCAAGCAAACGGCGCGGCAGCCCCGCAGGACCACCGCGCCGATGCGTTAAAAGGCTACGTTGCCAAACTCCGACAGGATAAGGTCGGGGTTGTGGTCGGTTGCCCAATCCACGTTCCACGGGCTCGTGAACAGCAGCAGCTTGCCGCCGCGCATGTCCTCGACGCGCAGCGTGTCGCGCGTGAGCGAAAGGCCCGGGATATCGATGGTGTCGGGGTCGTTCTGGATCCAGCGGATGTCCGTATAGGGCAGCGGCTGGCGACGAACCTCAACACGGTACTCGGCCTTAAGGCGGCGCTCGAGCACCTCAAACTGCAGTACGCCGACCACGCCCACGATGACGCTCTCCATGCCGGCACCCAGCTCGCGGAAGATCTGGATGGCGCCCTCCTGGGCAAGTTCCTCCATGCCCTTGACGAACTGCTTGCGCTTGAGCGTGTCGACCTGTGTAATGCGAGCGAACATCTCGGGGGCAAACGTCGGGATCTGCGGATACTGCACGTGGCGCTTGCCGGAGCACACGGTGTCGCCGATGCTAAAGATACCCGGATCGAACAGGCCCACGATATCGCCCGCGTACGCCTCGTCCACGATGGCGCGGTCGTCGGCCATCATCGACGTGCCCGTGGCAAGCTTAAGCTTGCGGTTGCCCTGCATATGGAAGGCGTCCATGCCGCGCTCGAACTTGCCCGAGCAAATGCGCACAAAGGCAATGCGGTCGCGGTGGTTCTTGTCCATGTTGGCCTGGATCTTAAACACGAAGCCGCTAAAGTCGTTCTCGGCGGGCGCGACCGGCTCGCTGGTGAGCGTATCGGTATAGGCGCGCGGCGTCGGGGCCAGACGCAGGAACTCTTTAAGGAAGGGCTCCACGCCAAAGTTGGTGAGCGCCGAGCCGAAGAACGCCGGGCTCAGCTTGCCGCAGGCCACGGCATCCAGGTCGAGCTCGTCGCCGGCGCCATCGAGCAGCTCGATGTCGTCCATCAGGTTCTTGTGGTTCTCCTCGCCAATAAGCTCGTCCATGGCCGGATCGCCCAGCTCGGCCTCGACCTCGGCGACCTTCTTGGTGGCGTTGGCATGACCGTCGCCCTCAAAGGCGATAACGCGACGGGTCTGGCGATCGAACACGCCGCGGAAGTTGCGGCCGCTGCCGATCGGCCAGTTCATGGGATACGTATTGATGCCCAGGACGTTCTCGATCTCTTCCATAAGCTCAAAGGGGTCGCGGGCTTCGTGGTCGAGCTTGTTCACAAAGGTGAAGATGGGAATATGGCGCAGCGTGCAGACCTTAAAGAGCTTTTTGGTCTGGGCCTCGACGCCCTTAGCGCCGTCGATGACCATGACCGCGGCGTCGGCGGCCATAAGGGTACGGTAGGTATCCTCCGAGAAGTCCTGGTGACCAGGGGTATCGAGGATGTTGACGCAGGCGCCGTTATAGGTGAACTGCAGTACCGAGGAGGTAACGGAAATACCGCGCTCCTTCTCGATGTCCATCCAGTCCGAGACGGCATGCTTGGCCGAGCTCTTGCCCTTAACCGAGCCGGCAGTCTGGATGCTGCCGGTATAGAGCAGCAGCTTCTCGGTAAGCGTGGTCTTACCGGCGTCCGGGTGGCTGATGATCGCGAATGTGCGGCGCGACGAGATTTCATCCGACAGGCTTGCCATGCGGATCCTTTCTTGCATTGAGTGCATTACGTCGTTGTAACCGCACCATTGTAGCCGCGAAACCCCGCCATAGGGCACCTATCAGGACAAATTCATTAGCCGAGCTCGCTGTGCACCGGGCAGCCGCCTCAAGGATCGTCTCAATCTGTAACATCTAGCCGCCAAAATCGACTCCAGATGTTACAGATTAAGACGAACAGCAGGGAAGATCGACGCCGTCTCAATCTCTTTCTCAATCTGTAACAGGAAGACGGGTTTTGAGCCTCCACCTGTTACAGATCGAGATAAACAAGCAGGCGGGCAACCAATGTCTCAATCTGTAACAGATAGCCGCCAAAATCGGGGCTAAGTGTTACAGATTGAGACAAACAGGCAGGAAGGTCGGGGCTGTCTCAATCTGTAACATCCAGCTGCCAAAATCGACTCCAGATGTTACAGATCGAGACAAACGAACGAAGGGACAGACGAGCCCACATTTCCTCTTGCATAACTGTGCATAGTGTATATATACTGTGCTTACCGGTTATATACACGTGTAGCCCAACAGCTAAGGAGCCGCTGTGGACATCATCCTATCCAATTCGAGCGACAAGCCCATCTACGAGCAAATAGCCTCGCAAGTCAAAGCTCAGATCCTTTCGGGCACGCTCGCGGCGGGAGCCAAACTCCCCAGCATCCGCGCGCTCGCGAGCGATCTTGGCGTGAGCGTCATCACCACCAAGCGCGCCTACGCCGACCTGGAGCAGCTCGGGTTTATCTGCACCGTGCAGGGCAAGGGCTGTTTTGTCGCCGAGGGCAACCAGGAGCTCTTGCGCGAAAACCAGCTCTGCCATATCGAAGAACTGCTTGCGAAAGCGGCGAGCCAAGCCGAAGCCCTGGGCGTTACGCGCGACAAGCTGCACGAGATGCTCGACCTGATAGCCCCCGAAACCATGCAGTAGCCATCTGCAAGAAAGGCTATACCATGCAAAACCTTCTAGAACTCAAAGGCATCTCACGCCGTGTGAGCGACCGTTTTTCACTGCGAGACGTCACACTTGCCGTGGAGCCCGGCCAGATCGTTGGCTTTGTGGGCGCAAATGGCGCCGGCAAGACGACGACCATTCGCGCCGCGCTCGGGCTTATAAAGCTCGATGCCGGCGAGGCGCATCTGCTTGGACAGCGCTGCGACGCCAACGCGCCCGACGAGGCACAGCGCCACCTGCGCTCCCGCGTCGGCCTTGTCCTGGACACATGCCCCTTCCCCTCCACGCTCAAGGTGGGCCAGGTCGAGAGGCTCGTAGGCCCGGCGTACCCCACGTGGAGCTGCGAAACGTTCGCCGGATTCATCGACCGATTTGGCCTCGATCCCAAGACGAAGGTCAAGGACCTCTCCCGCGGCATGGGCATGAAGTTGCAGCTTGCCTGCGCACTCAGTCACAATGCCAAGCTGCTCGTTTTGGACGAAGCCACCGCAGGCCTTGATCCCATGGCGCGCGAGGAACTGCTCGACGAGCTGCTTGCCTTTGTCGCCGACGGCCAGCGCAGCGTGCTGCTCTCGAGCCACATTACGTCCGACCTCGATCACACCGCCGACCGCGTCATCTGCATCGATAACGGCTCGATTGTGTTTGACCTGCCGCGCGAGGACATTACTGACCGTGCTGGCATCGCTCACTGCACTCAGGCACAGGCCGCCGAGCTTATGGCTTGCGTCGAAGACGCCCGCGCCGCCCACCACGCCTACAGCGTAGACGTGCTCGTGCCCAACCGTCGCGAAGCGCTCGAGGCCTTCCCCGAGATTCCCTGCGATCGGGCAACCATTGATGGCTATCTTCGCCTCATACTGAAAGGGGCTTCGAAATGAAACGAGCCTTTATGTCCGAGCTCGCCATCGTTCGCACGCTTGTCCCGAGCATTGCGGGCGTCGGCTTGTTCATCTTCGTCGTGCTGACCCTCGCCAACGCATCGGATGGCGATTCCGGTATAAGCGCCGGTGCCGGCGCCGTCAGTGCCATGTCGCCCATCATATTCATGAGCTCACTGGCCGGTTTCGACAATCAAAACGGTTGGGAGCGTTATCGGGCAACGCTGCCCTTCTCGCGCAAAGACATCATCTGCGCACGCTACCTGAGCGTTATTGTCTTCTCCGCCGTCATGGCATGTGCAGCCACGCTTTTGAGTATCGTCGCCATCCCGCTCTTCAGCAGCGCGGGCATTCCTTCGACGGGACAGACGGTCTTTGAAATCGCAATCGCCTCGGCAGCATCGATGCTCATCTCCCTCATGATGGTGTTCCTGGCACAGCCGCTGTTCTTTCGATTTGGACACATGGAGGCGCTACGCCTATCCGTTGGCCTGTTTGCCCTGCTTGGTTGCGGCACCATGGCCACGCTGAGCTCCTCCAACCCCATCAGCAACTGGCTCATGTCGATTGCCGGAGCGAATCCCGACCCTGCCGTTCTTGGCTGCCTGTGCGCAGGAATTGCCGTACTGGCCCTCGTGCTCTTTGCACTGAGTTGCGCCATCAGTACCAAGGTCTATCGAGCACGCGACCTGTAGGCAAGCGCGGTATCATCGGGCATGCACCGTAGGTCTGGCGCGGTCTGTTTTGGGAAGGCGCTCAACCCGTGTCGTGGGTTACAGCAGCATTTTGGAAGTAACGACCCGTCAAGGGGCACAAGCTCAACTTGAACACCCTCACACCGGGCTTGAGATGTTTGTATTGACCGTGCGCCACTGTGCTACTTGCGCAGCGGCTTGGGCAGCGGAATGCCTGCCGCAATGACGGCGGCGATGATCATGCAGACGATACCCTTGAGCGGGAAACACATGAGCAGCAGGCCCACGACCATGACCGGCTGACGCATGACCGCACCCATCGTCGATGCCGTGCAGACGGCGACGCAAAAGACCGGATTGGCGCCGGTAAGGATGGCAAGGCCGTAGCCCAGGCTCACGCCCGAAAAGATAACCGGGAAGAAGTGACCGCCGCGCCAACCGAGGTTGATGAGGGCGGGCGTCAGCATGGCCTTGACCAGACCGGTCGCGATAAGCACGCCGGCGGGAATGGTCAGATAGGTCTCCATGAGCACGTCGGCTTGGGTCTCGCCGGCAAACATAGTGTAGGGCAGGACCGTGCCACAGATGGCGAGCGCCAGACCGGCTAGCATGGCCTTGACGACAGGGCGCCCCCCTATGGCATGGGACAGTGCCTCGCTTGCATGCTCAGAGACAAAGTACAGCCAGCCGCAGATTGTTCCGATCAGCGACAGAGGAATGAGCCAGGTAAGCTCCAGGTTGCCCACCTCGGCGGCCTCGAACCTGGGCATGCCCATGCCGCCGCCCACAAGCTGGCCAAGCAGCAGGTAGGTACCCAGACCGCCGGCAATCGCAATGCCGTAGACCACGGTCTTTTGCGCCTTGGGAAGCTTGATCGTGATCTCATCGGACGCGGACTCATCGTCATTAGCGCCCTGGCCGTCGGCGCTACCGGCGAGCGGCGCCACAAAGCCAAACACGGGCGCGGTGAAGAGCGCCGTCAGGGCAGCCTGAGTACCCAGCAGTGTGAGCTGCCTAAACTCGGCGCCAAAGCGACGCATGCGGTCGCCGACCCAGCTGCACAGACCTGCGATAACGCCGGTCAGGCCGGCCTCCGGTCCAATGCTTCCGCCAAACAGCAGCGGCAGCAATGCCGCAAGCGAAAGCTTGCCAAGGTTGTCGTACGGGTAGCACCCGTCTTGCTTAACCTTAGCCATCACTTGGTTGAGGTCATCGGTCTTGGTGCCCGTAAGCTTTTCGTACAGACCGATCAGCAGGCCGCCCAGCAGGCAGACGAAAAACGGGTACGGCAAAAAGCCGAACGGGCCGCTGGCAAGCTCGGGCGAAGCGACGCCCAGCATATGCGGGATCTCGGTCCATAGATAGTCGATACCGTGCTCCATCGCAAAAAAGAACAGCCAGACCGCGGCGCCTGCAAACGCACCGGTCACGGCCACGCTAACTAAAAACAGCGCACGGTTTTTGGGTTTTGCAAGGTTATCCATCGGGGCCTCCCGTGGTCAAAATCGACAAGGATACGTTTTATTGTAGGACGGGCACAGCGCGGACGGGCCAACCATCTACGCCTCAAACGGCACCGTTGGGCGCCGCACACGCGATGGCCCCAAGGCCTAGTTGTCGATAATCGATGCAATTTGGTGCAGGTCGTCGGCAAAGTAGATGCCGGCCTGACGCTGCGAGCTCGATAGGCCTTTATCGATCATGTGCTCGAGCAACGACCTAAGGTCGTTGTAGTAACCGTTCAGGTTGTACAGGATGCACGGTGCGCTCAGATGTCCCAACGACACGGCCGACATGACCTCGGCAATCTCCTCGAGCGTGCCCGTACCGCCCGGAAAGGCGACGAACGCATCGCCGAGCTCGATCATCTTGGCCTTACGCTCGGCCATGTCGCTCGTCACGATCAGGTCATCGATACCATCGTGCTGAAACTCGGCCTCGATAAAAAAGCTCGGCTCAACACCGGTCACGCGCCCGCCGGCATCGAGCACGCTATCGGCGAGCGCGCCCATCAGTCCCGACTTGGACCCGCCGTATACCAGCGCGTGGCCGTTGGAGCCAATCCATGTGCCGAGCTGCCGCACCGCAGGCAGAAACGCCGGGTCGTTACCGACGCTGGCACCCAGGTATACCGTAATATTCATATTTTTGTCCCCCTCATCGTGACGCGCGGCGCCCGCCCTAGCGTTGGCGTCGGCGATATTCGCGCACGCGGCGCGACAGGTCGGCGAGCTCATCGCGATCGAGCTCTTCCAGGTGCTCAAGATCGTCCATAAAGCGCGCCATGGTGTCCTTTTGGCGCATCTTGATGAGCGTATTGCAGTAGTTCACCGCCACGCCCGTGAGCATGGCGATGTAGAAGATGCTGATGACGCTCAAAACGACGGTGATAGCGCGGGCAACCGGCGTTTCGGCCGGGATATCGCCAAAGCCGATCGTCGATACGGTCTCAAAGCTAAACCAGAGGCCATCGCCAAACGTAAGGGTCGCAGGGTCGGACAGCCAGACGGCCGTCGAGCACAGCAGGTAGAAGATAAGGAACAGGCCGGTGATGCGCGCAAAGCCAGCCTGGCGCAACACGTCGGCAAGCGTCCTCAACTTGTTCATCGCGACCCCTTTTCCCAGACGCCCCATCACGTTGCTCGGTATTGTCGCACATCCGGCACTTGGGGACGTTCCTTTTGTGTCGAACAGATTGGGAACGTCCCTAAGTGCCAACTCCGGCAAAGAGTGTCCCCAGCGACTAGTCGTTTAAGAACGTCCCCAATGACTACTACAACTGCCGGACAGATTGGGAACGTCCCTAAGTGCCGGATGTTAGGCAAGCTGAGCTGGTATCCTTATGCGGTATTATCTCAACTCGATAGGATTGTCTGTGAAACCTTCCGCCGTCCTTCGCTTAGCTCTATATCGCACCCTAGCCGTCGCGCTTGCTGCGCTCACACTACTGAGCGCCGTCATGCCCACCCCGGCCTTTGCCGCCGACTCCGACCAGCAGGTCAAGACGGTCCGCGTCGGCTGGCTTGTCAACAACGAGGGCTTCCAGGAAGGCACACCGGGCGAGCGCCTCTCGGGATGGGGCTACGAGTACCTCCAGACCCTCTCGTACTACACCCCTGGCTGGCAGTACGAATACGTGTCCGGCACCTTCACCGAGCTCATGGACATGCTCGAGAAGGGCGAAATCGACCTCATGCCCAACATCTCGCATTCAGTAGAACGCGAGCAAAAGTTACTCTTTTCCTCAAACCCCGAGGGCACCGAGCGCTACTACATCTACGCCAAGCCCGATCGCGACGATCTGGCCAAGGGTGACCCCCAGGCACTCCAAGGCCTCACCATCGGCTGCAACTCTGGCGTTATGCAAACCTTCGTCGGCCAGCAGTGGCTCGCCAACGAAGGCGTCACCTGTACCTATAAAGAAATCGACACCGGCGGCGCCCTCTTTGAGGCACTTTCAGACGGCGAGGTCGACGCCGTCATCATGAACGACACCATTTCGTCGCCCGATGCGTCGCCCATGTTCTACGTAGGCTCGAGCGACTACTATTTTGCCGTCCCCAAAAGCCGCCCCGATCTGATGAACGACATCAACTCGGCCATGGCGGCAATCAACCGCACCAACCCGCGCTACAACGACGAAGTCAAATCCAACTACTCGGCGCAAAATAGCGGATCCGCATCACTTACCAACTCCGAACGGTCGTGGCTCAAGGCCAATAACGACACGCTTACACTTGGTTATCTCAACAACAATCTCCCCTTCTGCAACCAAGATGCAAACGGAGAAATGGAAGGGTCACTCGTCTCACTCGTTACGACGCTCCACGACAAATTTGGCATTACCGTACACACGCTCGCTTTTTCAAGCAACCAGCAAATGACGGAAGCGCTCTCAAAGGGAAATATCGACATCGCCCTACCGGCATTTCGCGACCACTGGCTTGCCGAGCAAATGGGGACCGTTCAATCGATTTCGATGGGAACGATCTCTCTTACCGCCATCCACGCCACCAGCGATCTCAACAAGGATCTCCGCAATATCTGTTGCACAGGGTTTTCCATCGTCAACCGCAGCGAATTAAAAACTATGTTTCCAAATGCAAATGTAACCGAGTATCCGTCTGCAGACGACATGCTTTCTGCCCTTAAGGACGGAAGATCAAGCTGCATCGTTGTTCCCAACGCACGGCTGGAAACCATCCGAGATAGCTACGATATCAGAGACTACGAGATACAGGAACTCTCACGCACGGCCGAACTTTCTTGCCTTATGCGACGCGGAAATCCCGAATTATTGAGTATCGTCAACAAGGGCATCATCAACGCCGGAGAATCGCTTTCTGCGAGCAATTATTCCTCTACGTCGTATAGCGCACAGGAATCAGACGCGTTCAGGTTTATATATCGTCATCGTAGCTCGATTGTCGTCATCATCGTCGGTGTACTGTTGACTGGGGTAGCGGTTCTAACCTGGGCCCTGCAGCGAGCCAGAGTAGAGCAAAACAAGGCACTCGCCGCCAATGCGGCCAAAACGGCCTTTCTCGCCCGCATGAGCCATGATATCCGCACGCCGCTCAACGGCATTCTGGGGCTCATCGAAATTGAAGAATTGCACGAAGACGATGTCGATGCCGCCCGTAAAAACCGAGCTAAGGCGCGAATCGCCGCCAACCATCTGCTCTCACTCATCAACGACATTCTAGAAATGGGCAGGATTGAAAATGGAAAGCTAACGCTTGAGCATGTCTCATTTAACCTCGAAGATCTCTGCAACGATGCAGTTGTTCTGTGCAAGCTCCGCGCTTCCGATCGCAATATTACGATGCAGGATCAAAGAGCACATCCCCTCTGCAATCCACATGTAATGGGAAGCCCCACTCATGTACGTCAGATTATCATCAACCTGCTCGACAACAGCATCAAGTACAACAAAGATGGCGGAACTGTCGCTTTTGCATCGCAGATTAAACCGATCGATGATAGCCAGGTGCTCTTTTGCTTTAGCGTCTCGGACACCGGCATCGGCATGTCGCCCGAGTTTCTTAAGCACATCTACGAACCGTTTGCCCAAGAGGGCAACGATGCCCGCAGTAAATTTCAGGGAACTGGCATGGGCATGCCGATCGTCAAATCGCTCATAGACATGATGGGCGGCACGATTGAGATTTCGAGCGAGGTCGGCGTGGGAAGTACGTTCAACGTCCAGATTCCGCTCGATATCGACAAGAACCCTCAGGCAAGAGAAGGTGCGGACGAGCAGGCGATCAGCTGCTCGCTTGCCGGCATGAACGTTCTTTTGGCCGAAGACAACGAGCTCAATGCCGAAATTGCCCAGGCCCTGCTCGAAAGCGAAGGCATCGTCGTAACTCGCGCCGCCGACGGCAAAGAAGCGGTCGAACTATACGCTAGTCGTCCCGCCGGCAGCTTCGATGCGATCCTGATGGACATCATGATGCCGGGTATGGATGGCTACGAGGCAACTCGCGCGATTCGTCTGAGCGAGAAGGCCGATGCAGCCGACATCCCCATCATCGCGCTCACCGCCAATGCCTTTGCCGAGGACGCCAAGGCGGCACACGATGCCGGCATGAACGCCCATCTGCCCAAACCGCTCGACTTTAACAAGCTCAAAAACATCCTCGCCCGCATCAAGAAAAACGGAACTGTTTCGCTATAGTTTGTGCCCACCCACCATGCACAGTTAGAAAGGAAGCCAACGATGTTTAGGCCCTTACGCCGAAAGAAACGCGCCATCACTGACGAGGAAGCGCGCGAGTTGCTCGCTATCTGCAAGCGCGGTGTCTTTGCCGTCAACGGCGATGGTGGCTACCCGTATGCCATTCCCGTCAACTACTTCTTTGACGCCGAGCACGACAAGATTTATTTCCATGGTGCCAAGGCTGGCCACAAGGTCGATTCACTCAGGCGTGATGATAAAGTCTGCTTTACCGTTTACGGCAACGAGTGGTACAAGGACGATGACTGGGCTCCCTACGTTATGAGCGCCGTGGTCTTTGGCCGTTGCCGTCTGGTAGATGAGGCCCCCGCGTTTATCGAGGACAAAGTCCGCCAGTTAGCGCTTAAGTACTACCCTTCTGCCGAAGAAGTCGAGGAGGAAATCGCCAAAGACATCAAGGGCGTCCAACTCTACGAGATTTCGATTGAGCACCTTTGCGGCAAGCAGATTCAAGAAAAGTAAGCCCAAAAACAGGTCCTGCAAATAGCAAAATGGCTCGGTTCCAACCAGTATTGGAACCGAGCTATTTGTTTATGAAGCGTTGGCAGCTATGTGCGCAAGCGCCTCAACGAGATCCTGAGAACTCACGGGTTTGCTCAGATGCGCGTTCATGCCCGCCTCGCGCGAAAGCCTACGGTCGTCGGCAAAGGCATTGGCGCTCACGGCGATAATCGGCGTGGTCGCGGCGTCCTCGCGATCGAGCGCTCGAATCTGACGCGTGGCCTCAAGGCCATCGATGCCGGGCATCATGATGTCCATCAATACCACGTCGTACTCGTGCGGCGCGCTCGCGGCAAACGTCTCGACGGCAGACTCGCCATCTTTGACATGTGTCACGACGGCACCGGCGCGGTCGAGCGTAAACTGTGCGATCTCGGCATTCAGGTCGTTATCCTCTACGAGCAAAACGCGCAGGCCCTGGAGCACGTCGCTGTCGCCTGCATCCACGCGAACTGCCTGGGGAATCTCGGAACTCTTGCACTTCTCAAACGGCAGGCAAATGGTAAACGTCGTCCCCTGCCCCAAGGCGCTCGTAAAGCTCATGGTTCCGCCCATAAGCTCGACCAACTGTTTGGCAATAGACGCGCCCAGGCCAGTTCCCGATGAAGCGCCTTCCACCTGTTGTTCCTCGCGGCTGAACGGCTCGTAGAGGTGCTGTTGAAACTCCTCGCTCATGCCAATGCCGTTATCGGCGATCGTGTATTCATAGACGGGGACACCGTCCACCGGCTCCACCTCGCGGCATGTCAGGCGAACATAGCCGCCCTGGCGGTTGTACTTGACGGCATTACCGGCAATATTGAGCAACAGGCGCTTGAGGTGCGTCACGCTCACCCGGGCATAGGGATGATCAAGAGTCCGTTGGTCGCAGATAATTGTCACCAGGCGCTCCTCGGCCTGGCGCTCCAGGATATCGCACACCTCACGGTTGAGGGCCACCATATCTGTAGGCACGAGATTCAGGTCGACCTGCCCGCTCTCCAAGCGGCTCATATCGAGTGCCTCGTTCGCAAGGTCGAGCAGCAGTCCCGACGCCGTCCAGATCTTTGAGCGGCACTCAGTCTGCTTTTGCAAGTCGTCCGCGTTGGCATTGCCCACCTCGACCATACCGCGAATGCCGTTGATGGGCGTGCGCAGGTCGTGACTCATGCGACGCAGGAACTCCGTCTTTGCAGAGTTGGCAGACGAAGCTTCGCGCGCCGCTTTTGCCAGCTTGTCGCCATAGTCGCGCTCCTGCAGCAACAGGTCGGCAAAGCGTTGGCTCTCGGCGCGGCGGCGCACCAACACAACAGTGGCTATAACACCGCCGTAGAGTGCCAACACACTGGCAACAACAGCGGCAACAACCTCAAAGTAACGCTGCGCGGGAGCATAGGTGTACACGTAAAAATCGCGCGCTTTACCAAATGTGCCCAGATACCACTCACCGCTGTCGTTAACCAATCTGACCTTACCAGCCAGGCAACGCTCCTTAATGCCGTTGACAACGATGGCATCCGTCGCAGGCAAATCGAACACGCCCGACACGGCGGGCTCAACAGCGTTGGTCGCAACGACCTTACCGTCGTTTTCGATCACGATATTGCCGCTATCGATGGTCTCATAACCATCGAGCAAGCTCTGCAACTTGAGCGTATTGCTCGCGACCGCCTTGGCGCTCTGGTGCCTCACCGCGACAACGATGCCCTCACCGTCCGGCCGGGCCACGCAGCCAATGTCTGCGACCGAATCGTCCGCAAGCGTAATGCGAGCGGTATAGGACTTAAGCGGATGGGCCGCCACCTCCAGCACAGGCGCCTCTTTGAGATTCGCAGCGAGCGACTCGTAGCTCACGTTATCCGTCGAGGACTCGGACACCAAGTTGCCCGATGCGTCCGTCACGATCAGCGCTGTCACATTAAACTGATCAGCATATTGCTCCAACGTAGCGTTATCCGCCGAGCCGTCGCGTTCCATATCGCGCGCCGCCTCTCCGGCGATCTCCATAACGCGAATCAGGTTTTTGGTCGCATAGGCGCTGTTGAACGCATCGTAGGAAAGGCTCTGTGTCGCCACGTAATCGACAACGTCGGAAAAGCGCTGCTCGGCTTGGGCCGTCGTGTAACCGTAGCTCGTCATGCCGGCAGCAGCCGAGAGTGCTATCCCCAACAGGGCGGCAAGGAGCCATGCCAGGGCCGAACGGTCGCCCCGCTTCTCTGTGGTGTGGTCGGGTGCATCGATCACGACAGGCCCTCCATATTCAAAAAGGGCGAAGGGTCATCAAAATACTTTGACACCAGGCGCTCCATGGTGCCATCGGCAAGCATTTCTTGGTAGGCATGGGTGAGCTTAACGTCGATGCCGCGTGTGTCGTTGATATCGAAAGCGGTGCCCAAACCAACCTCTAGCAGCGGCTCAGACAAAATGCGATACGTCACGCCATAGTCTTTTTCGTAGGTGAGCAGCGAGGACTCATGCGCGGCGATGGCGTCGACTAGGCCCTCGACAAGCGCCGGGTTCAGGTACGAGCGGTCCGAAAAGCTGTAGAGCTCCTTAATCTGCGGAACGTTTTCATTGGTGTGATTGAGCAGAATCGATTCGGGCTTGGTGGTGGACTGGACCGCCACGACCCTACCCTCAAGATCGGCAAGCGTGTAGATATCGCTTTCGGGATCGACAGCAATCACCTGTCGGCTCGCAAGGTACGGCCCCGCCCAGCGATACTCGCCTTCGCGGCCCGTCATACTAAAGCTGCCCATGACGCAATCGAGCTCGCCGCTCGCCAGCAGCTCTTTCTTCTTTTCCCAGTCGATCAGCTGGTACTTTGGCTTGTAGCCAATGCGGCCCAAAGCCTCGGTCAAAATATCGACATCCAGGCCAACAATATCGCCGTACTCGTTGCTATACACAAACGGTGGATAGAGGTCGCTGCCAACGTTGAGCGTCTTAAGGTTGTCGTCTTTGACCTGCGAGGCGGCTGCGCCTTCTGATGCAGACGCCGCGGCCCCATCATTCAACCCGGAACAGCCAGCTATCGCCACGACAAAGGCGCCCACCACTGCAAGCGCAACAAACAACGATATGGCGGCCGAGCGACGAGGTCTTTTCATCGAGCTCCAGACGATCCTGTTTACAGACTCAAGAGCTGAATAATAGCAGACAAAACCGCGCTTGCGCTCAATGGTTACAGATGCTTTACCATACGGGGCCTTCCAGCCAATCTGGCAGACAGCCCCGCATGCAGCGCTCACTTACCGTGCGTTAAAAACGTAGCGGTCCAAGCGGTCGCACGCCTCCCTTATACGCGAAAGCGGCAGCGCCAGATTCACGCGAATGTGGCAAGGTCCATGGAATGGACGGCCGTCCTGATAGCCCACGCCCACACGCGCCCCCTCGTCGAGCAGCCACTGAATATCGCAGCCATGCTCGCGGCACCACTTGGTGCAGTCCAGGAACACCATGTACGTGCCCTGCGGGCGCGAATAGGACACGCCCTCAAAATGCTCGTCCACGTAATCGCAGAAGTAGTCAATGTTGCCCTCGATGACCTCGTTGAGCTCATCGAGCCACTCGTAGCCCTGCGGCTGGTAGGCACCGATAAGCGCGTGCATCGAAAGGACATTCATCTCGTTGTAGTGGGTCTTATTGGACACGGCGCTCACGCGGTCGCGCAGCGTCTCGTTATAGATGATGTGGTAGCTGCCGACCAGGCCCGCAAGGTTAAACGTCTTGCTCGGCGCATAGAGGGCGACCGTGCGCATGCGGGCATCCTCGCTCACCGACTGCGTCGGGATATGCTTGTGACCCGGCAGGATGATGTCGGACCAGATCTCATCCGAGATCACCACGCAATCGTGCTGGCGATAGATGTCCATGGCGCGTTCAATCTCGTCGCGCTCCCATACGCGCCCGCAGGGATTGTGCGGCGAGCAGAACACCGCGGCATGAACGTGGTTTTGGGTGAGCTTGCGTTCCATGTCCTCAAAGTCCATGCGCCACACGCCCTGGTCGTCGAGCTTGAGTGGGCTGTGGACAATGCGATAGCCCGCCGCTTCGATGGACTTGGTAAAGCCGATGTAGGTAGGGCTGTGGACCAGCACCGCATCGCCCGGCTGGACATACGCGCGCAGGGTCGACACGACACCGCCCAGCACGCCGTTCTCGTAGCCGATATGTTCCGGGAGCAGACCCTCGACGCCATTACGGCGGCTCTGCCATTCGATGATACGGTCGAAGTACTCGGGGCGCGGATCGAAATAGCCAAACATGGGATGCTGGGCGCGCTGAATGATGTACTCCTGGACCGTGGGCACCGTGGCAAAGTTCATGTCCGCTACCCACATGGGGATGCGGTCGAAGCCCTCGTCGGGTGCGTTCGGAGCCATGCCGGGGATTTCGCCCCAGGAGTCAACGGCGATGGCGTCCATGCCGTGGCGGTCGATAAGCGAAGTAAAGTCGTATTTCATGCTGAGCTCCCGTGCAAAGCGGATTGTTTTGGTAGGCGTTATTGTCCACCAGCGTGGGCGGTTTTGGCATGGGGTTTGGCGTTGAATTTGGCGGGCGCCGGCGAATGGCCGGCTAATCCCGCGCGTCGTTGACGGCGGCTACCGTCAACCTGGTTCCATCAACCGTAAAGGATATGTCAAGCCCAGCGTAAGCCAGATGGTAGACGCGGTTTGGCTCGTGTTTGCTACCCGCGCGGCGCGGATCCTGGCGAAGGACCTCGACCAACCCGGGGAGCTTTGTGGGCGGGACCATCTCCTGCAGCGCTTGCGGGAACTCGATATCGAGCTCTTGCCACGGCGTATCCTCAATCCAGCCGCCCGTTGCATCCGGGTGGCAGTCCGCAAACGGAATGTAGGGCTTAATGTCGTAGATGGGCGTGCCGTCGCGCAGATCGGCTCCCAGCACATGAATGATGGGACCGTCGTCGGTAAGCTCCACGCGGTCGAGCTTGACGCAGGTGAGACCGATAGGATTAGGGCGAAACGGACTGCGTGTGGCAAACACGCCCACGCGCTCGGCCCCGCCCAGGCGCGGCGGACGCACGGTCTTCGACCACTTGGCGTTGGTGCCGGACCTGTCCTGCGCCTTGGCATCGGCGGCGATGTCTTCCGCCGTGCCGCCGGGCGTTCCGTTTTCAAAGCGCCAGAGCAGCCATAGGTGAGAGAAGGAGTCCAGGCCCTCAACTGCCGCGTTAAAGGCAAATTCCTGCTCAAAGACGATGCGCCCCTCAAGATGAGGCGCCAAAAAGCTGTTGCGCGGAATGCCGAACTTCTGCGGCAGGTCGGTATGTATGTGTGCAATAGGTTCCATGCCGGTCATTGTACGGCACTGGTGCGCGGGCGAGGGGCCGCGATTCCCGCTCATCGCCATCTGCATGCAACCAACGGTTGCTTGGAAGGGTGCCTGCCGCCGCGTATGCTTAAGCCATCAACCAGCAGAAAGGAGCCGTTATGGCCTTCGCAGAAAAGCTCATCGCCGTCCGTCGCGCCAACAATCTCACCCAAGAGCAGCTCGCCGCCAAGCTCTACGTCACGCGCCAAGCCGTCAGCCGTTGGGAACGCGGCGAGGTCACACCGGGCATCGACATGATGAAGCTCATTGCCGCCGTGACCGGCGAGCCTCTGTCTCATCTGCTCGAAATGCCCGAGCACTATTGCCAGAGCTGCGGCATGATACTCACGCCCGACGACTGCGGCACCGATGCCGCGGGCGCCACGACCGACCATTACTGCAAGTGGTGCTACGACCGCGGCAAGTACACCTACGAGACTACGATGGAGGCGATGATCGAGGATTGCGCCCCGCGTCTGGCGCAAAACACCGGTATGTCACTCGACGAGGCCGTCTCGCTCATGGGCGCCGTGCTGCCGCAACTGGAGCGCTGGCGCACCGTGCAGGAAAACGAAGAGCGCTACGGCGCCGAAGCCCGGGCGCGCTATGGCGATGAGGCAATCGATGCGGCAAGCGAGGCGTTGCTGGACATGGATCCCGAGACATGGAACGACATGAAGGAACTTGAACGCGCTATTCTGGGCCAGCTCTCGATTGCCATGGGCGACGGCGATCCAAAGAGTAGCGAAGCCCGCAAGCTTGTCGCAATGCACCGCCGATGGATTGGCCTTAACTGGGGACACGAGCCCCAGGACGAAGCATACCTGGGCCTCGCCAATGGTTATCTTGCCGACCAGCGCTTTGTTGACTACTACGACAAGCCCTGCGGCACCGGAGCCACGGCGTTTCTGGTACAGGCAATCGAATCGTCGTTGACGCGTGCATAGACCGCGGCGGCTTTGGGTATTTCAATCGAAACCTCAACCGATTGGAGACCTATGGCTACTGATCACGAGCTCGCGCTCTACGTTATGACCGGCTGCCCGTATTGCATAAAGGTCAAGCGTTTCCTGGCCGATAACGGCGTGACCATCCCCGAGCGCAACATCTCGACCGATACCGAAGCCGAGCAGGCACTCATCGCCATCGGCGGAAAACGCCAGGTTCCCTGCCTGTTCATCGACGGCAAACCACTCTACGAATCGAGCGACATCATCGCGTGGATACAGAAGAACCTGCTCTAGTACGCAATTGCAGTCGGCTCGCCCCGACGTCCAAGCCCATACGACCCAAACATGTACACCAGCATCCAAAGTCGACGTTTTTCGACATCTTTGGATGCTGGTGTACAGCTTTTTGCATGGCCCCGGCACAGGTAGTCGTTGGGGACGTTCTTAAATGACTAGTTGTTTGAGACAGCCTTTGGATTATGGCTGTTTGGGGCCATCTGACGTCTCTGGAAAGGGCTCCTTAGAGGGCCGTGTTCAAAAAATGGCAAATATGAGTACTGCTACGGTGGCGCGCGCAGACGTGGTGTAAGAGCGTCCCGAGGTCCGTCGCTGCAAG